>NZ_JACBZW010000001.1:916487-1181524 GCF_013408065.1 Bradyrhizobium sp. IAR9 | reverse complement strand
AGGCCGCTGATCGCCGCGATCGCGGCCTGAGGCCGGCCCAGTTTTGGCTTCAAGACTCGCGGTCCTGTAAGGCTGTTTTTACACGACCAAGACCCGAAGCGGGCTTGCTGTGCCAGGCCGAAGCTGATTATTCAGTCTTATCAGCTGAACCCTTGCGCAGCGCCTCTAAGGCTATACGGGCGTGGTGGGCTGCTTTCTGGTTGCCCACCGTTTCGATCTTTTCCAGTGCCCAGGTCAAATACTGCATAGCAGCCTGGACGTCAGCAGTTTGGTCGGTCATTTGACCGTTTCTATCGAATTATGATCGGTTCGTCCCTCGCTTGCTGCGCATATGCGAATTGCATCAGCGATGGCGGCTGTGGCCAAAAGTGAACAGTCTCGCGGTGACGGAAGGAGCATTATCGGCTGTTGCTCCCCGAGTTCAGCGCCATACTCCGTCCTGAATTGATGCAGAGGTCACGCAGTGATCGACGGTAGTATTCCCATTTTGAGCCCTCGGGCTAAGCGCCTCTTGCGGCGCTTAGCCCGAGGCTGCTCTGGCCACACCATTGCGATTCAGATCGGCGGAAGAGCTGATCAAGTCGGCGAACAGCGGAAGCGGCTGCTGGGTGCGACCCACGACGGGCGGTTCGAGTGAAGGCGGCGGCGCACCGTTTGGAAACGATGCGCCGCTAGTTAGGTCATGCTGCCCTGGCGTGGACGTTGCCGATCCAGTCGCGGGCGAGTGTCAAATCGGATTGCGACAATTGATGGCCCGCCGGCACGACCCTATGGGTCACGCTTGCGCCTGCTTGCGAAAGCAGGGCCGCAAGCTTGGCCGAATTGCCGGCCGGCACGATCGGATCGGCCTGCCCGGACAGCAGCAGGACCGGCTTGCCGGCAAGATCGGCCGTGGGCGGATCCGACAGCGGCACCATCGCGCGCAGCAGGATCGCGCCGGCCAGCACCTCCGGCTTCAGCAGCAACAGCGCGGCTGCGATGTTGGCGCCGTTGGAGAAGCCGACCGCGACCGGCGCGGCGATGCCGTAGCGCTGCCGAGCCTCGTTGACGAAGTCGCCGAGCTCGTTCGCGCGGCGGCGGACGTCGTCCTCGTCGAACACACCTTCGGCGAGGCGGCGGAAGAAGCGCGGCATGCCGTGCTCGAGCACGCGGCCGCGCGGCGAGAGCAGGGCGGACCCCGGCGAGATCATCTTGCCGAGCCCGAGCAGGTCGTTCTCGTCGCCGCCGGTGCCGTGCAGCAGCAGCAGCGGAGGAGAGCCCGCGCTGGCCGCGGGCTCGAAGCGATGGATGAATTCAGTCTCGGTCATGACACGGTCTCTTCCAGATTCGGCAGAACGCCCTCGATCTGCTTGCGCTGTGCTTCGAGGAAAGCAGGCAGCTTGAGGTCTTGCCCCAGCGTCGCGACAGGTTCGTCGACGGCGAAGCCGGGGATGTCGGTCGCAATCTCGAACAGCACGCCGCCGGGCTCGCGGAAGTAGATCGAGCGGAAGTAATTGCGATCCCTTTGCTCGGTCGGATGCAGGCCGTGATTGCTCACGAGCCTTTGCGCCATCTTGCCCTGCTCGGCATCGTCAGCCGCGCGGAACGCGATGTGATGCACCGAGCCGCCGCCCTGATGCCCGCGCAGGAAGCCCTTGGCCTCGTAGATGTCGACGACGCTGCCCTCGACATCGCCAGGCGCCTTGAAGCGGATCACCGAGCCTTCACGGCCGGTCTCCTTGAAGCCGAACACGTCGGTGAGGATGGCTGCCGTCTTCGCCGCGCTGTCGAGCAGCAAGGTCACGCCATGGAAACCGCGGATCGCGTGCTCGGCCGGCACGTCGCCATTGCTCCAGCCGGGCTCGTTCTCCGCACCCGGCACGCCGACCAGCGCGAGCGCCATGCCATCGGGATCGGTGAACGGCAGCACGGATTCGCCGAAGCGCTTCTCCAGCGCCTCGTAGGCAATGCCCTTCTCGGTGAAACGCTGGGTCCAGTAGCCGAGCGAGCGCTGCGGCACGCGGAAGGCGGTCTGATGGGTCTCGCCGACGCCGCGTCGCCCGGCCGAAACGCCCGCCCACGGAAAGAAGGTCAGAATGGTGCCGGGGCGGCCGGTCTCGTCGCCGTAGTAGAAGTGATAGGTGCCGGGATCGTCGAAATTGACCGTCTTCTTGACGAAGCGCAGGCCGAGATCCCGCGTGTAGAAGCGGAAATTCCTGATGGGGTCGCCGGCAATCGCGGTCACATGGTGCAGTCCAGACATTTTCGTCCTCCAGAGTTCGGGGAGCGTCTTGCTCTGGCCGGAAATATCGTTCCGCTTTGTATTGGAGACAATCCATGCAAATATGACGGCTATGTCTACGATATGGAAACAATCGCCGAGGCCGGCCCTTGGATAAGGTCGCCAGCCTCCGCGCGTTCGTAAAAGTGGTCGAAAGCGGCAGTTTTGCCGAAGCGGGGCGGCAGTTGCGGCTGTCGCGCTCGGCGATCAGCAAATATGTCGCCGACTTAGAGGAGAGCCTCGGCGTGCAGCTCCTGAACCGGACCACGCGGCATGCCAGCCCGACCGAGAACGGCCAGCACTATTTCGAGCGCGCACTCGTCATCCTCTCGGAGATCGAGGCCGCCGACCAGGCGGTGACGCAGGCCCAGTCGGCGCCGCGCGGCCTACTCCGCGTCAACGCGCCGATGTCGTTCGGCACGATGCGGCTCGGGCCGGTGCTGGCCGATTTCATGGCGCGCTATGGCGAGCTTCAGCTCCAGATCGTGCTCAGCGACGATCTGCTCGATCCCGTCCAGGACGGTTTTGACGTGACCTTGCGGATCGCGGAACTGGAATCTTCGAGCTTGATCGCGCGGAAAATCACGCCGGTGGCGCGCATGATCTGCGCTTCGCCGGATTATCTCGCACGTCACGGCACGCCAAAGCACCCGCAGGACCTGCGCGAGCACGCCTCGCTGACCTACGGCTTCCTGCTCACCGGCAATCAGTGGAAGCTAACAGGCGCCGATGGCGATCACTGGATCCAGCCGGCCTGGTCGCTCTGCGTCAACAATGCCGAGGTGCTGCGCGACGTCGCGATCAAGGGCAGGGGGCTCGCGCTGCTGCCGGAGTTCATCGCCGCTGACGCGTTGCGGACAGGCAAGCTGCGCGCCGTCCTGCAAGACTATTTCGCGCCGCCGCTCGCGCTCTATGCGGTCTATCCGCCGACGCGGCATTTGTCGGTGAAGGTGCGGCTGTTCATCGACTTTCTCGTCGAGCGGTTTGGGCGCGATGAAGAAGCCGGCGCGCAGGCGGGCTGAGGCTGGGTCGCGAAGCCATGACTCTGCCCGGGCAACGGCTCGCAGCGATCTATCGGGATGAGCCAAGAAGGCGAGCTACACGGCGGACACTCAGGGGATTTGCCTTTGAAAGGGTGAGCGGCAAGGGTGCTCCTATTGTCAATGTTGCTGACAGTGATTCCTCGGAATTGCTCTCCCGCGAACGATTGGATGAAGTCCGGCGACCAGCAAAGGCCATGATGATTGTGCCTTTGCTGTGAGTCGCGCAGTGGCTGGATACGATTATACCAGACCGAAAAGTTGAACTTTCTTCCCGTGCCTTGGACTCATATTAGCGTCCCGACTTCGCGCCTCAGGACAGAGAGAGTTCAGCCGCTGTCAGGGCGTTCCGAGGGCTCTCTTCCGTGCCCCCGCGAAGAGCCGGGCACGATGAGTAGCTCACACTTCTCGACTTGATTTCAACAAGCGCAGGAGGAAGCTATGCGGAAGTCTCTCACCTTTTTCCTTTCTGGCGTGGCATTGGCCGTTGCGGCGTCAACAGCCGTAGCCGGTGAGCGGGTGCTCGAGTTCAAGCTGATCACGAAGCCGATCGACCTCAAGGTCATAGAGGCCGCAAACGTCGAAGGACAGACGGTTGTGTCTGGGAAATTCTTTGGGGTCGCTGTCTTCACCGATGGCCGTATCGGAGTGAAAGAGTTCGTCAATACTTCGGACTTGCTCAAAGGATCGGGCCCCTTCTTCGGCTACAGCACGTACACGTTCGAGGAAGGCTCGATTACCGCGCGCTTCACCGGTTCGGCCAAGGACGGCAAATCAACGGGCGAATACACAATCTTGTCGGGCACAGGTGCCTATGCGAACGCCACGGGTACGGGAACGATCGAAAGCGCGCCGAACCCGTTCAAGGGCGTCAACCTGCTAAACATAAAGCTGGTCGTTAAAACGTCCGGTTCGTGACAGCGCAATGGTCACAGGCCGCAAAGGAAGTTGGGCGCGTTAGCCCGGCCGGCGGCAGATTGCCGGCCGGGCGACCTACCGAAGAACCGACCGCGCCAAGCACGCCGGCTGGCCCATTCTGCACAGCCCCCGAAGAATGTTATTGCTTGAGCGACGCTGAAAAGGCGACCAGCGCGATCATGTCGTTGACGCTGAGATTCTCGACAACCGGTTTCATGAGTTCGCTATTGGCGCCCTTCCGCGCGCCCGATTTGAAGTCATAGAGCTGCCGGAACATGTAGGTGGGCGAACGGGACGCAAGCCCCGGCGCGGTGGCAGTCCCGTTGAGGTCAGCACCGTGACAGGTCCCGCACTGGACGCGCGGATCGCTGTTCGTTGCCAGCGTCCGTCCTTTCTGAATGCTGCCTACCGGGACGTAGGCGATGAAACGAGCGCGCGAGTCCCGGCTGACAAAGTGTTCAACGTTTTCCGGTATCTCGATGATGCGCTGGCCGATGGGCTCTTTCTCGGCGCCGTCCAGCGGAGCCAGAAACAGGTCTCTCACCTGTGTTTTTGGCACCGCCTCGGCCTCAACGACGACAATATTCGATCTCGGCTTGATGGAGGCGAAGTAGGCTGCCGCCTCTGCGAGTTCTTGATCTGTCACCGCTTTGGACAACTTGATCATCAGGTCGGTGGCGACGCGAGGCGCGGAGTTCGTGCGCAGGCCCGTCTTGAACTCCGCCGTTTGCTGAATGATGTATTCCGCGGAGAGGCCAAATAGGCTGGCATTCTCAGGACCGCCCGGTCCGTCTGCCCGGTGGCAGACGCCGCACGCGAACACCTCTGGCTTTCTCCCCCTCACCACGATGTCTGGCATTGGTGGATGATCGTCCGGATGCCAGTCGGGCGCGGCGAACAGATCGCGCACTTGCGTGAGCGTAAAACCGGCGGCGCTGTCAGGAACGTGCCTGATCGTGCCATCGTCTGGCGTGCGTTGAAAATTGGGCGGGTTGACCGGGTAGGCCCATGCTGGCGGGCCCTCCTGGATTTGCGCACGCGCCCCAGCCCCAGTGAGCAATGCCAACGAGAACACCCATAGAGCAGTCGGAGATCTCATGGCTCTCGACCTCCCAGCGCGTCGGTGAAGCCAAACTGTACTTTCCGAAGGCGAAGATCAGGAGCGGCTAACCGACCGCTTGTCGGGTGACGGGACGCCGCAGCTCCTCCGCCACATCGAAAACACCATTCAACGCCGCGGACTCGCAGACGTCAATGTGCGATTTCAGCCGACTTGGTCTGCTCAGGGTCAAACGCGAAGAGCTCGACCTGAGCAATTCTAGCTGACCGACCGCTGCTCGGCGGGCCCGAGCAGATCGTCGAGCGCGCTCATCGAGGCTGCTCGCAGCGCAGCGAGCTCACGCGCGGCACTCTGGCACTCGGGTGGAGACATCGTGGCTGCCGCCAGCTCGATCTCGCGGCAGCGCTCGAACATGCTAACGAGGCCGAGCGCGCTCGCGGCGCTGCCGAGCTGATGGGCGGACCGCGCGAGCTTCTCGTGATCGCCAATGTCCGCGGCCTTGACGATATCGCCGATCAGTTGCTCGCTCGTCTGCTGGAGAAGCTGGTTGAGTTTCGCGATTTGGGTCGCGCCCAGGAGTTCTTTCTGGTCGTCGAGGAAATGCCGGTCGATCAACGCACCTGCAGCGAGTTGCGCCGCGGCCGGCTCCACCTCCGGGTCGTCCTCGATCGCCTCGCGCAGCGCGTTGATCAGGATCGGCTTGCTGACGAGTTGGACAATGCCTGCCTCGGCGAGCCGTTCGCGCGCGCTGGAGGACACGTCGGCGGTGACGGCGATGATGCGCGGCATTCTCGGCAGGCCGAGCTTGCCGATCCGCGACGCCGCCTCGACGCCGTCCATGTCGGGCATGTGCAGGTCCATCAGGATGACGTCGAACGCCTGATCGCGGGCAAGCTCTATGGCCGAGGCGCCGTTTCTGGCGATCGTGGCATGATGGCCGAGCCGGTTCAGCATGGCTTCGCCGACCTCGCAATTGACGGGGTCGTCGTCGACCAGCAGCACGCGAAGCCGTCGCGATGGCGGCGGAAGCGCACCTTGGGCGATGCCGCTGGCGGCCGGATCGAGCGGTACTTCAAGTGTGAACGTGCTGCCCGCGCCCGGCGTGCTCTCCACCGTCAGCTCGCCGCGCATCAAACGGCTGAGGCGCCGCGCGATTGCAAGTCCGAGGCCGGTGCCGCCGAACCGCCGCGCGATGCTGTCGTCCGCCTGGACGAAATCCTCAAAAATCCGCTCGTGCATGTCGGGGGCGATGCCGATGCCGGTGTCGCGAACGGTCACGCGCAGCAGGACATGACCGTCGTGGCGCTCGGCGGCCGCGTTGACGGCGATCCCGCCTGACGGCGTGAACTTGATGGCGTTGCCGATCAAATTGAGCAGGATGCGATTGAGCCTGACGGGATCGCCGTGCACCGGGGTCCTGACCGAGGCATCGCAGGCAAGGTCGAAGGTCAGTCCCTTGCCGAAGGCCTGGGGCCGTATCAGGTCGGCGGCCGTTTCGATCAGCTGGTCGAGGTGGAAATTACGCGGCTCCAGGGTTTCGGCGCTGGCCTCCAGGCGCGCATATTCCAGGATGGCATCGACCAGCGCGATCAGCGTCTCACCCGATGCGGCCGCGGTCGTGAGGTGGCGCCGCTGCGCCTCGCCGAGTTTGCCGTCGTCGAGCAGCTGCAGCACGCCCATGACGCCGTTCAGCGGCGTGCGCAGTTCGTGGCTGACGACGGCGAGGAAGCGCGATTTGGTCTCGTTGGCCGCCACCGCCGCGCTGCGCGCACGCTCGGCGGCATCGTGCTCGGCAAGGGCCTGATCGCGCGCTTTCTCCAGCTCGGAGGTGCGCTCGATCACCTTGCGCTCCAGCGTCGCGTAGGAATCGCGCAGATGCGCGGCCATCCGGTTGAACTGGTCGCCGAGCGCTTCCAGCTCGTCACCGGTCTTGATCGCGAGTCGCAGGCCGAGATCGCCGCTCCCGATCCGCCGTGCGCCCTGCGTCAGGAGCTGGATCGGCCCCGTCATGCGGCGGCTGAGAAAGAGAGAGACCAGCACCGCACCGGCCAGCAGGACGACGAGGAGAAAGGTGGAACGGCCAATCGACGCGTAGATCGGCGCATAGGCTTCGCTGAGCGGCAGCTCGACGAACACCAGCAGGCCGAGCGAGGGGACCGTTGCATAGGTCGACAGCACGCGCTGACCGGACAGGTCCTCCTTGACCAGGCCGCCGGAGGGCGGCCCCACGCCGTCGAGTGCGGCGCGGACGTCGGCATAGCCGGAGAGATCGCTGCGCTGCAGGGCCCGCCACAAATCGGGATGCGCGATCAGCACTCCCGTGCGGTCCACCACGTAGGCCTTGCCGGTGTTGCCGACCCTGATCCCGGCGACGAGGTCCCAGATGAAACGCAGATTGACCTCGGCGACGATCACATTGGGATTGCGGCCAGTTCCGCGGGTGGCGAGCGTCATGAAGGGTTCGGTGTCGCCGAAGAAGTAGACCGGCCCGTAATAGGCCCGGCTTTCATTGGCGCCGCGAAAGGCGAGCGAGGCGGAGAGGTCGGCTTTACTGCCGATCCTGTCCGCCACACGGCGGGACACGCGCATCTGTTCAAGCCCGTGCGAGTCGAGCTCGGCGATTTCCGCGATCGCCGGAGAGAGGCGCAGGAGACGGATGGCGTTCAGGCGCTCGTCTTCATTGGTCGACAGCTCCGGCGGCAGGCGCGAGAGCCATCTGATCTGGTTTTCGATCTGGCCGATGAATTGGCCGATCTGAATCGCCGCGGACGCCGCCTGCTCGCGCTGGGTCGCCGCCAGAAGCTGCTTCTGCTCGCGATAGGAGAACCAGACGTCGAAGCCGGTGTTGATGGCGAGAGCGGCAAAGGCGAGGGCGACGATCGAGTAGAGATATTTGCGGAACAGCCGGCCGGGAGGCGTTCGCAAATGTCCCTGGTCGACCGTTTCGTTCACTCGCGGATCTCGTCGGCGCGCGCGAGCAGTGTGAATGGTATGGTCAATCCCAGCGTGCGGGCGACCGTGCGGTTAATCAGCAGCTCGTATTTCCGCGGCGATTGCACCGGCAGGTCGCCGGCCTTGGTGCCGCGCAGGATGAGATCGACATAGTCGGCCGAGCGCACTTCCAGCGTCGGCCCGTAGCTCATCAATCCGCCGGCGTCCATGAAGTAATGGAATGGATAGACCGTGGGCACGCGATACTTGGCGGCCGCCTCGACGACCGCCTTCCGGTTGACGACCAGGAAGCTGTCGACCAGCGCAATCAACGCCGCCTTGGGCGGCTCGGAGAAGCGCTTGACGGCTTCGTCGATGTCCGTCGGCGTGTTGACGGGGGCGGGGATTGCGGACACTCCGGACCCGGCCGCCTCTTGCTCGATCGAGTCGAGGAAGAAACGCCCGCCGCGAGGGGTGGTCGCCGGGTTGAACAGGATACCGACGCGCGCGAGGTCGGGCACGGCTTCACGGATCAGCTGCAGCCATTTGCCGCCCATCTCGGCGGTGCTGTTGGTGAAGCCGGTAACGTTGCCGCCGGGATGTGCAAGGCTTTCGACGAAGCCATTGCCGACGGGATCGTTGGCGGTCGCGAAGACGATCGGGATGGTCCTGGTGGCGGCAAGGACCGCCGCGGTTTCGACCGTCGACCCCGTCAGGATCACGTCCGGCTTCAACTCCAGCAATTCCTGAATCGCGGCCTTTAGCCGGTCCGGTCCGCCGAAGGTCGAACGGAGCTCGAGGCGGAAGTTGACGCCTTCGACCCAGCCGCGCTGCCTCAAGCCGGCGACGAGGCCACCGAGGCGGGAGGTCGTGCTGTCGATCAGGCTCCGCCGGGTCAGTTCGTCGTCGAGCGGCAACGCGGTCAACGATGCAACGACCCGCACGCGATCCGACGTTGCGCCGAGCGCGACCCATGCCGCGGCAGTTGCGCCCGCAAGGCGAATGAACCCGCGGCGATCGACCGCGAGAGCGGAAGGCCGTTCGGTCATGAAACTCTTTGCATGATGGCTTGCCCCGGAGCGGATGCTTAGCGCGAACGGCCGGCATCCACAATTGATGAAAAAAAGCGCTTATGAATGCTCATTCGCAGCGTTTGGCAGCCCGATACCGTATTCCTACGCTGCCAAAGAGTCGCTGTTTCGAGCGTTGTCTCCTTCGTGACGCCTTGTAACGCCTTCGCGTTGCAACATTTTCCGTCTCGGTTGCGACGACGGTTCGCGGAAGGTGATTTCGCAGCTGCCGATTTTTGAAGCGTTGTTTCAAGTTGTTTCGAAGGTTCTCGATGCGCAAAATCTATCTCATTCCGGCCGTCGTCGGCCTGCTCACCTCCCTTGCAGCCGGACCGCTCGCGGCCCAGGGCGCCGTACCGAAGCAGAAGGCTGCGCCGGCACCCAGGGCCGCCGCGGCCAGCGCTCCCGCTGCAGCCGGCACGTCCGTCGCCGCCGGGGCGAATTCAGCCGAGACACCGGCCGCGGACGACAAGATCAAGGCGATCGACGGTTTCCGCTCCGCCAAGTTCGGCATGAACGAGGCCGATGTGCGCGCGGCGATGACGAAGGATTTCAACGCCAAGCCCGACGCCATCAAGGCGCAGGACAACGCGTCCGAGCTGACGCACAGCATTCTGCTGTCCGTTCCGGAGTTGCTGCCGAACGGCGGCACCGCCGAGCTCTCCTACGTGTTCGGCTACAAGTCGAAGTCGCTGATCCAAGTCGGCGCGGTCTGGTCGAAGGGGACTGATGCCGCGATCACGCCGGAGAAGCTGTTCTCCAACGCCAACATCTTGCGCGCCCATTTCATGGGCGAGGGCTTCAAGCCGGACTCCATCGCCGTCAACATGCCCGTCGCCGGCGGCATCGTGATGTTCCGCGGCAGCGACGCCAAGGATCGCTCGGTCATCCTGCTGCTCCAGGGCACGTTCGAGAACAAGGACAACAACCAGCGTGTGCTGACGCCGACCAGCCTGCTGCTGTTCTACGTGGCCGACGCCAAGAGCCCCGACATCTTCAAGCTGCCGCCCGGCCAGTTCTGATGCCGGGATCGCACGACATTCTCCCACCCGGTTGTGGATCGGCGCCAATGCCGATGACGAGGATCTGAAATGCGCGGACCATCTGCGGCGCGAGACAATGACGAACTGACGACGCTGCGCCGGCTGGCGCGGTTTCGTTCGATGTCGCTGCTCTGCGCGATGCAGATGGTCTTCCTGCCGGTGTTCAGCGTCCGCGTTCAGGCGCAGACGGCGAACGTCATCGTCCCCGATGGACGGACCGGGACCAGCCTTCAGACCTCCGGCAGCGTCACCAACGTCACGACGTCGACGGTCTCGGGCAACAACGCCTTCAACTCGTTCTCGCAGTTCAGCGTCGGGCAGGGCAATACGGTCAACCTGCAACTGCCGACCGGGACGCGAAACCTCGTCAACATCGTTCGCGACGCGCCGGTCTACGTCAACGGCACGCTGAACTCCTACATGAACGGCTCGATCGGCGGTAACGTCTATTTCGCCGACCCCAAGGGGTTCGTGGTCGGCCGCAGCGGCGTGGTCAATGTCGGCAGCCTCAACGTCTCGACCCCGACGCGCGAGTTCACCGACAGCCTGATCGGTCCCGGCGGCGCGATCAACGGCACGGCGGTCGGCAATCTCATGGCGGGCTCGTTCCCGGTCTCGCCGGACGGCAACATCCGCATCTACGGCCGCGTCAATGCCCAGGACGGCGTGCGCCTGACCGGGCAGAACGTCTTCGTCGGCGGCGCGACCCAGCGCGACATTGCCAATCTCGACCACGCCGCAAAGTTCGCGGCATCCGTCAATTCCAAGGGCCTGCGCAGCGCCAGCTCGATCACCGTCAGCAACGGTTCGATCCATATCGGCGCCGTCAACAACGCTCGCGTCAACGGCCGCCTGACCGCGCACAGCAAGACCTCGACGCCTAGCAACATCACGGTGCAGGCGGGCAACAACATCGATATCGGCAAGAACGCCAGGCTGAACATCGCCGGCAAGACCGGCGATGCCGGCGAGATCCGCCTGAAGGCGGCCCAGAACCTGACTGTGGCGGGCGGGGCCAGGTTCAACGCCAGCGCCAAGGCCGGCAACGCGGGCCTGGTCGATTTCAGCGCGAACGGAATCATCGACGTCGGTCAGGGCATCAAGGTCAAGCTCAGCGCGGAGAACGGCAAGGCCGGCACGCTGATGATCGATCCGACCGACCTGGTCGTCGGCGATGCCGCCCAGGGCGACACCGGCGTGACGCTTTCGAACAGCTCCGTCGCGGCTGCGCTCGCCGGGCTCAGCGCCGGTGCCAACTACCTCATCCAAGCCGATCATTCGATCACACTCGCCGCACATGCGGTGATCGATGCCCGCCGCCTCGACGGCTCCGGCCATTCGACCGGCAACGCCAACAACGTCATCATCGACGCGCCGAACATCGATATCAAGAATGGTGCGCAGATCCTGGCGCAGTCGGTCAATTTCGGTGGGACCAGCTACACCGACGGCAACGTCACGCTGACGGCAACGGCGAGCGACATCAAGCTGTCCGGCCAAGCCACCGCCGCGACGTCGATCACGGTCGACGGCAAGATCACCGGCGGCATCATCTCGATCTCCGCGACCTCGACGGCGGTATCGAGTTTCCTGAACGGTTCGGTGGCCGGTGATTTCGCCCTTGTCGGCTCGACACTTGCCGCCTCGCTGCTCGGGCTCAACGGCGGCTATGTCGCGGCAAGCGCCACGGCGACCATTAACATCAACAGCCATGCCGACATCAACGGTCGCGGCGATGTCACCATTTCCGCGCATGCCACCGAGACGGCGTCGGATCCGGCGGTCGCCAGCACCTTGCTCGGCAGCCTCACGCCGGTCGCGGCCGGTGTGGTCGTCGGCAAGATCGACGGCAACGTCACGACCAATGTGGCCTCGGGCGCGACGATCAACGCCGGCGGCAACCTCGAGATCAAGGCGCTCAACGATGCGACCATTGCCGTCTCCGCCCTCGCGGCATCGACGAGCGCGCAGATCGTCCCGACGGTGGCTTATTCGAAGGGCTCGGTGACGACGACCGCCAACGTCGAGACGGGCGCGCATCTTGCGGCGGGTCTGGTGAATACGAGCGGCAGCACCCTGAAGGTGCGCGCGATCAACAACAACTCGTTCTCGACCAGCGCAACGTCGGTAGCGGCGCCCGGGACGGGCGCGAGCGGCGCCGTCGGCGGGGCGTTCGCCATTAGCGACATCACGACGTCTGCGACCGCGACGCTCGGCGCATCGCTCGGAACCGACGTCAACAACCGGATGAACGGCTCCGTTCTGGTCGAAGCGACGTCCGACACCACAAGCAATTCCACGATGGCTTCGTCCATCGCCGGTCTGCCCGCGCTGATTGCGGCGATCGAACGAGGACTGCGCTCCGTCACCTCGCCGACGTCGATCATCAGGGACCACATGGGATCGCTGGTGCCGCTAAGCTTCGATTTCAAGGTCGCAGGCGCGCTGTCGCTGGCCAACAGTGCCCAGAGCGCGACCGCTGCGATCGCGCAGAATCCGAGTGGCGGCGCGCCGAGCATCTATGCCAGCGGCAACGTCGCTGTCGCCAGCAACGTCATCGATCGCGGCGTTCGCAGCAATGCAACGTCCAGCGCGATCACGAAGGACCCGGTGTCGGGTGAGAGCACGGCGATCAGCGCGGCCGTCGCCTGGGGCAATTTCACGCATAATTCGAACGCCTATATCGGCGGCGGAACGCTGATCAACGCGGCGAATATCGCTGTCGATGCCACCACCGAGATGCCGATCACCAACTCCTGGCTGAAATGGGACGGCCTGGGCGCCGTGCTGAGCCACCTGAACGGCAATCTCGGTGTCGGCGGCAACATTCTAACCAGTTACGCCAACGCCACTGCGGATGCCGGCGATACCATCGGCATCGCCGGCTCGTTGAACCATTTCGTCGTGAACAACAACACGACGGCCTGGGTCGCGGGCGGTGCGAACCTGACCACGACCTGCGCGGCCGCGGCTTGCGGCAGCGGCACCGGCTGGTCGGTGGGCATGGATAATGGCGACGTCCACACCTACAACGCCAGCCTGCAGGTCGCAGCGACGACGACCATGGCGTCGATCGATGCGGCAGGCAATGTCGGTACGCTCGGCTTCCTGTCCGGCAACACGTCGGGCGGCTCCGCGGTCGGCGGCGCGCTCAATCTCGTTCAGTTCAACACCAAGACCATCGCCGGCATTTCGGACGGCGCAACGGTGCGAGCGGCGGACGATATCGCCGTCAACGCCATCACCGCTGATCAGTTCATTGCCGTCGCCCCGACGTCCGGCAAGGCTGCGGGCGCACTGGCGCTCAACGGCATCACCGCGCTCGGTTTCCTCAACAACACGACCCATGCGTCGATATCGAGCCAGGCAACCGTGTACGCTCCGACGGTCGGAATCCTGGCGCAGCAGGACCTATCGGTCATCACGCTGGCCGGCGCAATGAGCCGGAACACCAGCGGCGGTTCGGCAGTCGGGTTGGCGGTCGCCTATCTCGGTGCGAACACCGACACGTCGGCCTATATCGGCGACAATCATTCCGATATCCGGCCCGGTCCCTTCAGCGCCGATGATCCATTCGCCGGCAATGGCGGCGGCAGCGGGGCCGTCAACGTCGACAATCTCACGCTCAGCGCGACCACCTCCGGACGCATCACGACCGCCGCGGTCGCGGCTTCGATCTCCGAGCCGCAGGCCTCCAGTTTCTCGGACAAGGCGGGAGCCGCCGGTGCAGGTGCGACCGGCGGGGCCGCCGGCGTGGCGACGGCCGCGAGCAAGATCGGCTCGACCTCGGGATCGAGCACTGACGGCTTCAGTATCGATCTCGCCGGCAGTTCGGCGATCGGCGACGTCGCGCTCGGCACCAGCGCCTATATCAGGAACACGACGGTCAACAAGTACACGACGGCGGGCACCGTCACGACCAACACGATCGTTCAGGCACTGAACGACACCATGCTCAATAGTGGTTCCGGTTCGGCGGCGCTCAATCTGGCCGGGGCATCCGCCCAGGGCGCCGCAATCGGCGGCGCGATCGCGGCGGCGATGTCGAACAACGCGACGCTCGCCTACATCTACGGCACCACCCTGAACAACCAGAGTTCGGTGACGGTGCAGGCGCTCAATGGCGGCTCGGAGACCGTCGTCGCCATCGGCGTGGCGGGATCGAAATCCAATGCGGCGTCGCTGTCGGCGTCCGTCGGCATCATCACGGACAGCGCCAACGCCTATATCGAGAGCTCGACGATCACGGGGCAGGCGAGCGGCGTCAACCGCGCGCTCGAGGTGGACGCCTATCAGACCACGAACATCGCGATCGGCGGCGGCTCGCTCTATATCTCGGGCGGCCAGGCCGGCGTCGGCATCGGGCTCACCTATGCTTCGATCGGCGATCCCACCGGCGGCAACGCGACCGACGCGCATATCCGCAGCACCTCGATCTCGAACTACGACTCGCTGCTGGTGCTGGCCGACAGCGCCAGCGTGATTGCGGCCGGCGCGGCTTCGGGCGGGGCGGGGTCCAACGGTCTTGCCGGCGCGGTCGTCGTCAGCGAGATCACGCCCACCACGACGGCCTATATCAACAGCGGCTCGACGGTGAGCATCAATGTCGGCCGCGTGACGGTGCTGGCGGACAGCGGCGCGGTGTCGGCGCTGGACACTGCGCTCGGCAATCTCGTCAAGAAGTCGAACAACAATCATCTCGCCACGGACACCTGCACGGTCGCCGGCGGCACGGGCGGGCAGAATTGCATCGACTTCAGCGCGGCTGCGCTCAACGACGGCACGGGCAACGGTCCGGGCGCGAGCATCGTTTCCGTTGCGGGCCTGATCCAGGCCGGCAAGAACAATGTCGGCGCCTCGATCGTCTACAACACGATCGCGACGACGCATTCGGCCTCTATCGCCAACGTGCTGATGACGGCCGGCAGTAACGGTACTGTCAGCGTGAGCGCCGTCGATTCCTCCAAGATCCAGGCGGTCACGATTGGCTTCGGTCTTGCGACCGGACAGTTTGCGGGCGTCGGCGGCACGACGATCAGCTCGATCGCCAACACCGTCTCGGCGGCGATCGGAAACAATTTGTCCAGCACGACGCAGTCGAGCGTCACGGCCAAGAACATTTCCGTCAACGCGACCGACAATTCCAGCATCACCGGAACCGCCGCGATCGCCGGCGCCTCGACGCAAGGCAGCGCCGCGGGCCTCGCGCTGGTCTACAGCAGCATCGCCAATAATGTCAGTGCCGGCGTCACCGGCTCGAAGCTGACCGCCTCGGGCAATGTCGGGGTCAATGCGAACTCGAATGCCAGCATCTCGACCGTCGCCGTCGGTATTGCGATATCCTCGCAGGTCGGGCTGGCCGGCTCGGTCGCCACCAATCTGATGGGGACCAACGTCACGGCCAGCATCACCGCTGCCGGTATCAACGGCATCAACGGTGCCGACGTCACCGCCACCAACAATGTCGGCGTGATCGCCGCCAATAACGACAAGGCGGCCGTGTTCGCCGGCGCCTTGTCGATCAGCAAGGGCGCGGCCGGCGGCGCAGGTTCGCTGGTGACCAACCAGATCACGGGAACCACCGCGGCCTATATCAGCGGGGCGAACACCAAGGTCGATGCGCTCGGAACCAGTTCGTCCGATACGCTGTCGGTCAACAACGGCACGCTCGTCCACGCGTTCGATCTCGGCACCGCCCACGCGCCGACCGACACCACGCCCGACCTCTCCGAGAACCAGGACACCGTGCGCGGCCTTGCCGTGGTCGCGAGCTCGCACCAGGCGGTCGTGACTAACGTCGCCTCGCTTGCTGCGAGCTCCAGCATCGCCATCATGATCAATCCCATCACCAACGTGATGAGCGGAGCAACGAGGGCCTATATCGATAGCGCGGCCATTGACACGCGCCTGGCCTCGTCGACGCTGGCGCCGCAGATCGAGGTCGCCGCGTCCAGTTTCTCCTATTCCGGCGCGTTCGGTGCCGGCATCGCCTACGGCAGCAGCGGCGGCGGTGGCACGACGATCATCTCGACGACGATGTCACGCGAGACCTTGGCCTATATCACCAATGCCACGGTCGGCGGCGTGCAGTCGTCGAGCGCGACCGTTGGCGCCGTGACCGTGAAGGCCAATGCCGAGCAGGATGCCTCGTCGATCGCCGTCGGCTTCAACACCGGCTCGGTCGGGCTGAACGTCTTCCAGGCGACCACGGAAGCCTATGTCGACGGCGGCGCGCTGACGGCCGCGTCACTGACGGTGAACGCCACCAACAACACCGGTATTTTCTCCGCGAACGGCTCGGGCGCCTATGGCAGCCAGGCCGCGATCGGCGCGGCGTTCCTGGTCCAGGTCTCCTCGAACCGGACTCTGGCCTATGTCGGCGACGAGTTCCACTATCAAGGCAACAGCGCCGCACACACCACCGCGCTCAATTTGAGCGGCGCGCTCGACGTCGAGGCCAAGACCAAGAACCGCTTCGAGGCCTATGCGATCGGCGGCGCGCTCTCGACCGGCACGGCTGCGATCGCGGGCATGGCGAATATCGAGGTCGCCAACAACACCACCATCGCTGGCGTCTATGACACCACGCTGCAAGGGGTGACGGGCGGCACAGCCGGCGCGGTGACGATCAACGCGAACGAGGACGTGGCGATCAAGGAGATCGCGGGTGCGCTCGCGGTCGGCGCCAGCGGGGGAGGCGTCGGCGTCGGCGCAGCCGCAAACGTCATCGTGTTCAAGAGCCGGACCGTCGCCGAGAGCTGGAACAGCAATCTGAACTCGTCAGGCGCGATCAACGTCAATGCGCTCAGCACCAAGGAGGTGCTGTCCTACGCGGTCACCGCCGGCATCGGCGGCAGCGTCGGCATCGGCGCGACCGTCGGCGTCATCATCATCGGCACCAACACCGCCGACGCCGACACCCAGGGCCAACAGACCGGCCAACTTAATCAGGGCGGCAGCGGCACCATCGCGTCCGTGAACAGCGGCACCAGCACCACGCATGGCAGTGGCGCCGTCGCGAGCGGCACGGCCGGCAATCCAAACAGCGCCAATGTCAGCTCGACCTATGACGTCAGCAATGTGCTGAGCGGCGGCAGCGACGTCGTGGTCGCGCAGATTGCGGGCGGCAACATCAGGGGCTCGCAGGTCAATGTCGGGGCGACCAGCGCCAATGCGGCCAAGATGTATCTGTTGGGCGCGGGCTTTGCCAAGAATGTCGGCATTGGTGCCGGCATCGGCTACACCAGCGTCAACAGCACCGTGCTCGCCAATCTCAGTGACTACGGACGCAACGGCTCCGGCGTGCTGGTCGCCGCGGATACGCCTTTGGCTGTCGTGGCGCCGTCAATCTCCGTCGCCGCGGTCGTCCAGGACGCCAACACCGGTCCCTATAGCGGCAAGACCATCGACACCGAGGCGATCGCCGGCGGGGCAGCTCTCTACTTCGGCGCCCAGGCCGCCGTGGCGGTCGGCAATGTCACCAACACCGTCACGGCGCTGCTCGGCGGCAATGTTAACGGCACCGGCGGGACCGGTGCTGCCGTCATGGCGCAGGATTCCACGACCCAGGTGGTCTTCACGGGCGGCGTCTCCGCCGGTGCCGCGGCCGTCGGCGCTTCGGTGGCGACGGCAAGCCGGCACAGCTCGGTCGCGGCGCGGGTTCTTGACGGCGCCACCATCAACACCTCGCAATTGCTGATTGGCGCAGCCGGCGCAGGCACCTTGAGCACAACGGCAACCGCCCTCGGTGGCGGCATTATCGCCGGTACAGGTGCGGACGCGGAGGCCACCGAGAACTCCTCGGTGCTGGCCGAGATCGGCGCCAGCGCCTCGATCACGACGTCCGCGACCGGGATCGGCACGCTGGTGGCAGCGGCGATCGCGCCCAACCTGTCGAGCGAGGCGATCGGCGTTTCGGTCGGCGGCGGTGCCGTCGGCGTCGCCATCGCCCAGTCGACGGTAGGGGCCACGGTGACCGCCGATGTCGGCGACAATGTCAGCTTCTCGGGCGGCGCGCTCGACGTGAGCGCCAAGGCGCTGGTTCCGACCAGCGGGACGACGACCTGGGCCAAGGCGCTCGCCGGCGGCGGCGGCTCGCTGATCGGCGCGCAGGGCAGCTACGCCAAGGCCTCGCAGAACGCGACCGTCAACGCCTATGGCGGAACGGGGATCAGGCTGCCCAACGCCAACGTGACCATCGAAGCTGAAAACGACAGTGCCCAATACGCCGAGGCAACCGGCCTTTCGAGCGGCTTCCTCGCGCTCGGCGCTACCGTCGCGCAGACCTCGTCCAGCGCGCACACTTATGCCTATCTGGGTGCGCCCGCGGACATGGACGTCCTCAGCCACGGCAATTACACGGGCGTCCTCTGGATCAAGGCCACCGGCACGGACACCAACGTCTCCAACGCGAAGGTCGGCGCGGGCGGCACCTATGCCGGCGCGGCGGCGGTCGCCACCACCGGCTCGACCGCGGTAACCAATGCGCGGTTCGATGGCGGCTCGACCGACGACACGCTCTATTTCGGCGGCTTCCGCATCGATGCCAAGCACACCACGAATTACCTCGCGAGCGGCGACGCCTATCAGGCCTCCACGGCCGGCGTGTCCGCCGGCAAGACAAGGAATGACGTCGATTCCACCACCACGGCGGAAGTCGGGACGCATCTGATCATCAACTCGGCGGCCGGCGACATGGTCGTTATCGCCAACGACATCGTCAATCAGGCCGGCGGCGGTGCGCGTTCAGGCTCGGGCGGCTCGTTCTCGGGAGCGGCCGCGCTCAGCGAGTCCTATGTGACGCAGAACGTCACCACTAATATCGGCGCCGGCACGGTGCTGAGCCTCAACGACGATCCCAGGACCTCGACGGCCGTGATCAACATCGAGGCCTACAACACACTGAACACCAACGACACCGCGAGCCTCGCCACAGCCAGCTTCTTCGCCGGCGGTGGTGCTGAATCCAACATGACGGCGAATGCCACACTCGCGGTCAACATCAACGCCCGTGAGCTGTTCAGCGCCGGCAAGATCTATGTCGGCACGGCGGCCAAGATGGCGGCGGCGAACAACGCCAATGCCAGCCTCTATGGCGCGATCGCGGGCGTCGGCGCCAGCACCAACAGCTGGGTTCACGCCAACCAGTCCGTCAACGTCGGCGCCAACGCGAAGATCGTGGCCTGGCGCGACATCAACATCTATGCCGGCCTTGCCGGCGACGGCAGCGTCTTCAGCAGCGTGCAGGCGACGGCGACGACGGTCGTCTACAACAACACTGCCATTCCGATCTCGACCCTGTACCGCGGCACGGCCAATGCCGACGACACCACGAGCCTGACGCTCGCGTCCACCTCGAGCATCCTCGGGGCGCGCGACATCTATCTCGGCGCCACGCAGGGGCAGGTCACGGCCGTCGGCAACGGCAGCAACTACAACCCGTACCTGGACATCTTCAGCGCCAAGAACAGCGACAACCACAGCCATACCAGCGGAACCGGCGATGTCGCGCTCAACGGCCTGGTGGTGGCGGGCATCAACAACGACGTGACGATCACGATCCAGCTCGGCGCGAGCACGCCGACGCTGAGCACGACGAGCCCTTACTCCGCGCTGACCCTCGAGTCGGTCGCCGACGTCAACCACTTCAGCCCGGTGATGAGCTGGAACCACCAGACGGTCCAGTACGCCATCGTCGGCAACTTCAATCCCTACCAGCTGGTGGTCAACCAGCTGGCGTCGCTGACCGGCCTGACCGAGGCGCAGGTCCGCTCCCAGCTTGCAGCGGCGACGCCGACGTCACCCGCCAGCATGTCGCCGTCCGGCACCGATCCGACCGGCGACATCCAGCGGCAGATCGACACGCTGATCAAGCAGGCGCCGTTCACCTCCGACGCGCCCGGCAACGCCTTCGCGTTCGGCGACATGCTGGTGTCGGCCGGCAACGTCTCGATCCTGGCGCAGAAGCTCACCGGCAACAGCGGCACGAACCCGGCCGCGCCCGCGGTCATCGCGCGCAGCTCGCCGTTGATCAAGATCGAGAACAAGGGGCTCGACTTCATGAGCCTCGGCAACCTCACGGTCACCGACGTGACCGGAGGCAACATCACCTATCGCCAGACCGACCATGTCGACCCGGACTCGCACTCCAACGTGACCTTCACCGCGATGCCGAGCGCCTCGCCGACCATCGACATCTCGGCCACCTACAACCGCCTCGATCCTGACAGCGGCCAGGGCATCGACCAGAACGGCAACGTGCTGACCCGCACGCCGGACATCTATTTCAATGGCGCGGTCAGCAACGCGAACGGTCTGCTCAAGATCATCAACAATCTCGGCAGCGTCGTCGCATCGCAGTCGCTCAGCGCCGCGACCGTGCAGATCGTCGTGCCCAAGGGCACCTTCACCTTCCTCGGTGGCATCGGCAGCTTCTACGACAGCGGCAGCGCGGTCACCTCGCAATGGGCCAGCACCGAGAACAGGCCGGAAGACGCGCTGACGGCGGTGATGACGGCGGCGACCTATCTCGGCGCCTACGGTGACTACTATACCGCTCCACATATCGGCTCCGGAGCCGATCATCCATACTTCTATTACTGCTGCGCCGACGGCAGCCACGGCATTTATCAACCCGTCGGCAACGCCGATGCCAGCACGATCTTCACCGCGCGCATGCTGATGACGTATTACGACGGCACCTCGCTCTATTCGTCGATCTTCCTGCCGGTGGGCAGGGGTACGCCTGGGAACACCAGCACTCCCGATGCCGGCAGCGTGCCTGACGTCGCGACCCTCAAGATCATCGAGGGGCAGTCGCAGGACTCGACCAATGTCGTGCTCGCGCAGTGGAAGAAAACGACTTATGACGGCCGAAACGTTTACACCGATAGCGGTCCGTACAAGACGCCATTCAACTGTGCGTCAGCCTGCGACAGCTCGGGCTTCTTCCAGGTGATCAACATCCAGCCGGATGCGATCACGCCGAAGACCGCGAATTCGCCGGCCACCGCGACAGCCTCCCGGACCATCACCGGCCAGGCGGTCATCATCTCGGCGTCGGTGATCAACATCAACGGCACCATCCAGGCCGGCTCGAGCAGCAATTACTCGGTTAACATCGGCGCCGCGGCGTACGATGCCATCTATGGCAGCAACGGCCTCAAGAACCGCAACGGCGGCGCGGACTTTGCTGCGGCCCAGGCCAATGCGCGGAACGGCGTCTACTACGACGTCTCCGGCTCCGTGACGGCGTCGGCCAGCGGCGACGCCAAGATCGGGGTCAGGTACAACGCTCTCACCGGCCAGCTCATCCTGAACGGCGTGGCGCAGGGCGCCGGCGGCTACGTCTATCTGAACGGCAAGATCATCTCGACCTCGACCGACAGCACCCAGACCCAGGGAAACATCGAGATCAAGGGCGGCGCCGGCACGGTCACGGTCAACAACACCAGCGGGCTCCAGCTGGTCACCAATACCATCAATACCAGCGCCACCGCCCAAAGCGTGGTCGAGATCGTCGATCAGCTGAAAGGGAAAACGACGTGGTGGGTCTACGATCCCAAGGCGGCGAGCAACCAGCAGGTCTCAAAGTACGAGGTCAATAGCGTCAACGCGGCCGCGATCGACCCGTCGATGCTTACAGCCAGGACCGGTACGGCAGGCATCCAGTACGCGACGCAGGAGAACATGCTCTATCAATGGGTCGACACTGCGACCCTCGATCGTCCGACCACGAGCACGCAGTTCGACTACAGCTGGCAGTTCACACCCAATCAGGCCACCGGGGCAAACTGGACCACCACGACCAGCCTGGTTTCGGGCGTGCAGAGCACCAACTACCAGAAGGTCACGACCGCCACCGGCAGCTATCACTGGGCGGGGGGCGTGAACCCGGACGGGAGCCCCGTTGGACTCAACACCCACTCCAACGCGTGCTGCGGCGCGGATGCCCAGTACAACTGGTACCAGGCGATCTATGATCACCTGACGCTCTCGCTGACCAACACGGTCAAGGCGTCGAACCCGATCAACATCAAGTTCACCGGTGGCAGCAGCAGCGACGTCGTGGTCAATTCGACCTCCGGCATCGTCATCAACGGGTCGATCAACAACCAGCAGGGAACGACGACGCTGGCCGCCACCGGCGTCAACTCGTCGATCACGGTCGGCGCCAATGCCAATAGCCCGGTGATCTCGGGCACGAGCGTCTCGCTCCGGGGTGACGGCGGCATCGGCACGCTCGGCACCACCAAGGCTCCCGTCCAGGTGCAGCTCTATGGCGGCAGCCTGACCGCCAGCTCGATCGACCGCGACATCGCGATCTCGGCCGTCGGCGCGCTGTCGATCAACCAGGTGAAGGTGAATTCGGCGGGCGCCACGCCGCAGGGCAGCGTCTTCCTCTCGGCGACGGGCGACATCAACTCGGCCTCCGCCTACAACGTCGCGACACCCGTCGTGATCGGCAAAAACATCGAGATTAACTCCACCTCCGGTGCGATCGGCGCGACGAGCGCCGTCGTCAACAACGCCTCCACCCTGACCAACATCAATCCGCTGGTGATCCAGGCGACGGGGAC
Source organism: Bradyrhizobium sp. IAR9 (assembly GCF_013408065.1). Lineage (NCBI taxonomy): Bacteria > Pseudomonadati > Pseudomonadota > Alphaproteobacteria > Hyphomicrobiales > Nitrobacteraceae > Bradyrhizobium > Bradyrhizobium sp. IAR9. The sequence goes on along the minus strand of NZ_JACBZW010000001.1, from coordinate 1,158,624 downwards.
GGTGCAGGCGGGCGGCGCCGTCGATGGCGGCGTGCTCGACAGTGCCTCGGCCACCGGTACCTACATCATCCAGTCCAAGGGTGATCTGCGGCTCGGCACGATCCAGTCGACCGGCGGCCCGGTCTTCCTGGAGGCCGCCGGCTCCGACGGCAACCAGGCCAGCATCCTCAACGGCCGGGCGGCGGTCGGTCTCACCCAGGCGCAGAGCCAGCATCTGCAGGACGTCTGGGCCAGCCTCGACCTGCTCAGCGGCAACGCCGCCACCAACGCCGTCAACAGCTATCAGTCGATGGTGACGTCAGCCTACAACGACTATTTCCAGCTCAAGAACATCGCCTTCCCGAACGGCAGCACCTACGCCCCGACCTCGGTGGGGCAGACGGTGCTGCGGGCGCAGGTGGCGGCCAAGCTCGGTATCGACCCCGCGAATGTTACGACAACGCAGATGAAGACCGAGGCCACGACGCGGTTCCTGCGGGATCAGTTCCTGCTCGGCAAGATCACCACCGACGAGCTCAAGTCCTCGCTGACGAGCCTGCTCGGCACCGCACCTTCGGATCCGCTGGGCACGCTGTTCGGCAGCTCGCTGTCGACGACGTTGTTCACGAAGCTGTTTGACGGCGTCTCGACCGCCAACCAGCGCATGCCGACCAACACCGCGCTGCAGACCGCGCTGAACACGTACAATGCGAGCTACAGCTACACGCTGGCATCGACCGAGCGGGTCTATGGCATCATCACCGCGGGTGCGCAGTGGACGCAGAGCCAGCTGGCCTACACCGTCTCGTCGTCCTCGATCGGCGCGGCGCCGCCGCCGATCGACGAGAACGTCGTCGCCAATGTCAGCGCCAACCAGATCATGCTCTACGCGCCGCGCGGCTCGGTCGGCAATTCGGCGGCGCCTCAGACCTTCACCTTCACCAGTGTCGATGCCTCCTCGCTGACGACGGAGCAGCGGGCATTGCTGTCCTCGGCCGGTCCCGGTCAGCTCACCGTCGGCGCGGTCACGGATCCGACGACCCATGTCACGACCTATACGGTCAGCCTGTCGCAGCAGAACCTCGTCGTCGTCGACAACCCGATCGCGATCTCGGCCAAGGCGCTGACCAATGTCTATCTCGGCAGCAAGAACGGCCTCGCGCTCGGCGGCGTCACCGCCAATTACGGCCCGATCACGGCCGCCCAGGCCAACGGCATCCAGGTGACCGGCCGCGGCGACGTCAAGCTCGACGCCGTCAGCAACATCTCCGCCAATGTGGCCGGCGCCGTGATTTCAGGCGATATTGCCAACCTGACCCTGATCGCCGAGCGCGGCAATGTCGGCGCGCCCGGTGCGGCCGGAAGCAATCCCGCGACCAACGCGAACGCGCTTCAGATCGCGTTTGCCGACCCGGGCAACGACCAGCTCGACCAGGTCTCGTCGGCGCAGGGCATCTATGTGAAGCAGACCACCGGCGATCTCATCCTCGGCAACATCGCCGCCGGCAATGCGATCCAGCTCGCCGCGACCGGCAGCATCTACGCCGAAGCCGGCTTCACGGACCGCTCCGCGATCCACATCCTCGGCACCGACCTCGATCTGCGCGCCGGCGGCAGCATCGGCTTCAACGGCTCGACCTTCCAGCCGCTGCAGGTGAACATCTCCGGCGCGGTGACCGGCTCGGCGGTCGGCGATCTCAGCATCCTCGCGGTGACCGGCGATCTCGCGGTCGGCACCAGCGGTCCCTATGGGGCGCTGACAGCAGGCGGCGCGTTGACGCTGAACGCGGCGCGCGGCGCGCTCACCATCAATACTGGCATCACCAGCGACGGCCTGATGCAACTGCTCGCCAACCGCGGCATGACCTTCGCGGCCGGCACCAGCGCGGCGCCGGTGGTTGCGACCAGCAGCGCGGACGGCGTGACGCTGGTGGCTTCCACCCTGTCGATGGGCGCTTACTCCGCCATCAACGCGGCCGGGCTGATCTCGGTGACGACCACGGGCGATGCGACGATCGGCCAGCTGAATTCGTCGCTGTCCTATGCGGCCGCCTCGAACACCCCGTCGATCATCGTCACCGCCGGCGGCGTCGCCTCGCTCGGCGCGATCATCGACAATGCCGACGGCCAGACCAAGTTCATCGCCTCCGGCGCGGGCGCCGAACTCTCGCTGGGCGCATCGAACGGCATCGGCAGCGCGACCAACCGGTTCACCGTCAGTGCCGCGCGGATGTCGGCGAGCGCGAGCGCCGGCGACATCTACGTCAAGGTTCTCACCGACACCGAGGTGAGCCTGCTGTCCGCGGTGAAGGGCAGTGTGGACATCATCGGCACCGGCGGATTGACGCTCGACCAGGTGCTGGCGGGCACGGCGACCGGCGCGAGCGGATCTTTCCGCGCGGTCGCGAACAATGGCAGCATTCTCATCGGCACCGCCGACAGCAGCGGTTCGCAGACGATCCACGCGACCCAGAACGTGACGTTCAAGTCGCTCACGGCCACCGGCAATAGCGGCGATGCCGGCAATATCATCGTCACCGCCGACACCGGGTTCATCCTGGCGCAGACCGTGACCTCGGGCGGCATGACCACGCTCGGCTCGGTCTCGGCCCACGGTTCGGCGAGCTTGCTCGCCGCCACGACCATCACCGGCAACACGCTCGCCGCAACGACCGGCTCCGGCCTGCTGACCGCGACCGGGCCGATCAACTGGAATACGCTCACCGTCGGCACGACACTGGGCGCGACCACGAGCCAGGGCAGCATCACGTTCCAGACCGCGCAGAGCGGGGGGACGCAGACCATCCGCGCCCATGACAACATCACCTTCAACGCGCTGACGGCGACTGGCGTCAACGGCGATGCCGGCAACATCAACGTCACCGCCGACACCGGCTTCATCCTGGCGCAGACCGTGACCGCGGGTGGCCTGACCACGCTGGGCTCGGTCTCGGCCCATGGCTCGACGAGCCTCGTTGCCGCCACGACCATCACCGGCAACACGCTCGCCGCCACGACCGGCTCGGGCCTGCTGACGGCTAATAGCGGACCGATCAACTGGAATGCCCTCAATGTCGGGACGACGCTGGGCGCGACGGCGAGCCAGGGCAGCATCACCTTCCAGACCGCGCAGAGTGGCGGCACGCAGACCATTCGCGCCCACGACAACGTCAGCTTCAACGCGTTGACGGCGACGGGCATCAACGGCGATGCCGGCAGCATCAACGTCACAGCGGACAACGGTTTCATCCTCGCGCAGACGGTGATGTCAGGCGGCGTGCCGACACTCGGCTCGGTCTCGGCCCACGGCTCGGCGAGGCTGATCGCGGCGGGTACCAACACCGGTCATAACCTCACGGCCACGACCGGGAACGCAGTCCTCAGCGGCACGGTCGTTCATTGGGATAATCTCAACGTTGGCGGCACGCTCGACGTCACCGCGACGACCGGGGGGATCACCGTCGGCACCGCCATCAGCGGCGGCACGCAGACCCTGCATGCCGTGAACGACGTCGTCTTCAGCCAACTCACCACGACGGGGATCCCCGGTGATGCCGGCGATCTCAACATCAAGTCCGACACGGGCTCGCTCCGCGGCGGATCGATCTCCGCGCACGGCGACACGCATTTCGATGTGGTCGGACCGGTCTCGCTCGACCGGATCAGCGGCGACATCGTCAAGATGACCTCGTCGGGTGATTTGACGATCAACTGGGTCAGCGTCGTGCGGGAGCTCGACCTCGCGGCTGATACCATCAACGTCAAGGGCGAGCAGATTCGTTCGAACCCGGCGGTCCCGCTGATCCTGAACGTCACCGGCTATAACGGCGGCGTCGCGAAGTCCGCCAACATCTCGATCGACCCCGACCACATCATCGTCAACCAGTTCAGGGTGGTGGACGCGACCTTCTGGACCGATGCGCCGGCTGTCTCGATCCTGAACGGCTACGTGCCGGGCCAGCTCATGCTCACCACGGCGACCCAGCAGATACTCCTGAACAACCGTACGCCGGCGCCGTCCAATTGGCCGACGCTCCAGCTCTACCAGCCGGGCGGCGTGTTCACGATGAGCCAGACCGGCAACGCCAATGTCAGCAACGCCTATGTGGTGTTCTACACCGGGGACGTCTCGGCGACCGTCACCAATTACGGCCCGACCCACACCTGCTGCAATGTCTTCACCGGCGCCAGCATGGCGCGCAACATCTCGGTCGACGGCGAGGGCAAAGAGAGCATCGAGACCTGGCTCGCGAAGAAGGATGGGGGGACGTTCTACCTGCTCGGTCTCTCCGGTCAGGCGCGGCTCGATGCGCTGCTGACGCCACGGCCGGTCGAGGCCGTCGGGTCCGGCCCCGCCGTCAACATCGAAGGGCTCAGCGACATGCGCAAGCTGCGCCAGAAGGGGCAGCGTGCGGGACGTCCGGGCTGGAAGGATGCGGCGGTTGAATCGGCGAAGCCGGCCGTTGGCCGTCTCGCACAGGCATGGTAATTGGATTCGAGATGCGGATTCTGGGGGCATCGTTGGGGATCGGGCTTGCAGCTTGCTGCATCGCGTCTGCGCGCGCCCAGTCGATCAATCCCGGCGTGATCCAGAACGACGTCGACCGGCAGCGGCGGCAGCTCGAGCAGCAGAGCGCGCCGCCCAAGCTCACCGGGCCGGCGGTGATCGGCGGCGAGCGGGAAAAGTCCCAGCTCCTGAAGCCGGGCGGGCCGAAATTTCGCCTGCGCAAGGTCACGTTCGACGAGTCCAAGTTCATCACGCCGGCGGAGCTGGATGAGATCGCGAAGAAATATGTCGGCAAGGACGTCGACATCGCCTCGCTGTTGCAGCTCGTTGCCGACATCAATGCGGTCTATGCCGCGCGCGGCATCGTCACGGGCATCGCGACCCTGCCCGAGCAGGACGCCAAGGGCGGCGTCGTCCGCGTCAAGCTAACCGAAGGCCGGCTGCAGAAGACGACGGTCGAGGGCAACAAGCAGACCCGCACCGATTACATCCTCGATCGCGTGAAGGAGCCCGAAGGCGAGGTCCTCGACGTTCCAAAGCTCAACCGCGACGTGATCTGGTTCAACCGTACCAACGACGTCCAGATCAAGGCGCTGCTGCAGCCCGGCACGAGCTTCGGCCTCACCGACCTCCAATTCGCGGTGATCGAGCCGCCGGTCGACACCTTGCAGCTCTTCACCGACAACCAGGGTTCCGAGAACACGGGGCGTTGGGAAGGCGGTGCCTTCTACAAGCGCCACGGCCTGTTCGGCGTCGACGACCGCCTGACCTTCTACGGCGTCCGTTCCGACGGCAATCTCAACGGCAACGTCGCCTACAGCATCCCGGTCAATCCCTGGGGCGGCCGCGCCGGCGTCAGCTATACCGAAGGCAAGATCAAGATCGTCCAGGGGCCGTTCGTCGCGCTCGACGTCACCGGCCGCTCGAGCCAGGCCGCGGTCAATTTCAGCCAGCCGGTCTGGGTGACCCAGGACTGGCTGGTGCTGCTCAACGCCGCCTTGACCGAGGGCAAGACCGTCAGCCGCTTTGCCACGGTCGCCGTCACCGACGACCACTACGACAAGACCACGGCCGGAATTTCGGTGACCAAGTCCGGCAACACCTATTCGATCACGGTCTCACCGGCAGTGAACTACATCGCGTGGCATGACTATGTGCTCGGCAACAACCGCGCGTTCAACACCTATACCGGCTCGCTGATCGCGACGAGCGCCGCAGGGCCCCAGAACTTCAGCGCCAATGTGCTGGCGAGCTGGCAGTACACGCAGGAGAAGCTGCTGCCGGGCGATCAGATCTTCTCGATCGGCGGCCCCACCACCGTACGCGGTTATCCCTCCAATGCGGCTTCCGGCGACAGCGGCTATTATCTCAACGCCGAACTGCATTACAACTGGTCGCAATGGCTGAGGGGTTTCGACACCTACGTCTTCACCGACTGGGGTGCGGTGTATTCGACCTTCCCCGGCGTCACCGAAATGGCCTCTGTCGGCGTCGGCTTCTCCTGGACTTATGCGTCGTTCATGACGTTCGAGGCGAATTACGCGACGCCGCTGAAGATGGCGGTCTCGACCCAGAACCATTACGAGGCCTATGGCCGCGTCATCTTCCGGCCGCTGCTGATGTTCCAGAAGCCGGAGCCACCCGCGCCTGTGGCGGCGGTGGCCGGCAGGAGCAGGTCGTAGCGTCTCCGTCATGGCCCGGCGTGTCCGGCCATCCACGTTCTTTTGACGTGGAAACGAAGACGTGGATGCCGGGACACGCCCGGGCATGACGAGCTTGGGGTCAACGCCGCAACGTAAACTCGTCTGCGCCGCGCCGGTGCTCCCATTTCGCCTGCTCCAGCTCGGGCTGGTTGCATTCGACTTCCGGATAGCCGATGCAGAGATAGGCGATGAACTTCCAGGTATTGGGCACGTCGAGAACGGCGTGGATACGATTCGGATTGAGGATCGAGATCCAGCCGATGCCAATGCTCTCTGCGCGTGCGGCGAGCCACATCGCGGTGATGGCAGCGACCACGGAATACTCGGTGGTTTCCGGCATGGTCGCGCGGCCGAGGCCGTGGCCGATGTCGCTGGCCTTGTCGGCGAACACGGCGAGGTGTCCGGGGGCCTGTTCGAGGCCCGACAATTTCAGCGTGGCGTAGCGGGCCGCACGTTCGCCGGAATAGCAGTTCAGCGCGTCGGCGTTGCACGCCGTGAAATCGTCGATGATGGCGCGACGTCGTGCGGCATCATCGACGGTGACGAAGCGCCAGGGCTGGCTCAGGCCGACCGAGGGCGAGAGACAAGCGGTCTCGATCAGGCGATCGATGGCGCCGGCCGGCAGCGGGTCAGCTCGAAAGCGGCGGACGTCGCGGCGCCACACGAACAGCTCGCGCAAGTGCTGACGGAAGGTGTCGTCGAACTCGACCATGAGATCAGCCTCCCATCCGGAAGGATGCCGCGACCAGCAGAATGAGGATCTCGCCGATCTGCTCGAAGGCACCGAGGATGTCGCCGGTCTGCCCGCCGATCTGGCGCACGGCAAGCCGCGCCAGCAACAGGCCGGCGAGCGACAGCAGGATCAGGCCGACCAGCGCCTTGCCCGGCCCCAACGCGAGAGCGAGCGCGAGCGTTCCAAGAGCGAAGGCGACGGCGATGCTGCGGCCCGGCGGCGGTCCCGCGCTCGCCGACAGCCCGTCAGGCCGCGCTGGCGGTACCAATGACATGAAGGCCGGCACGCCGGCGCGGGCGGCGGCATGCGCTGACAACAGTGCAAATGCAACCAGCAAGGGATCGGCGATCGCTGCGAGTGCGCTCCAGCGCAGGCCGAACGACACAATCAGCGCGCAGACGCCGTAGGTCCCGATCCGACTGTCACGCATGATCTCGAGCTTGCGCTCGCGCGTGCGACCGCCGCCGAGCCCGTCGGCGGTGTCGGCGAGACCGTCTTCGTGCAGCGCGCCGGTGATGAGGGCGGTCGTCGCGAGTGCAAGCAGGGCAGCAATGTTCGGCGTCAGTCCGAAGCGGATGGCCACCTTGTAGACGAAAGCGCCGGCAAGGCCGACCAGCAGTCCCGCGACGGGTAGCGCCCAGGTCGCGCGCGCGACGGCGCCGTCGCCTGCAGGCTTCGACGATGCGACGGGAAGGATCGTGACGAACGACGCTGCCATCCTGAGATCGGCGACGACGTCCTTGAAGAGCTCGGCGCGCGGCATCATTTCAATTTCATGGGCAAACCGGCGACGACGAACTCGACCTCGTCGGCGGCTTCGGCGATGATCTGGTTCATGATGCCGGCGGCGTCGCGATAGCTGCGCGCCAGCGCGTTGTCGGGGACGATACCGAGACCGACCTCGTTGGTGACGAGGACGACCGGGCTTTTCAGGCGGGGCAGGGCGGCCGCGAGTTCGGTCACTTCACGCTCCCAGTCGCGTTCCGCATGCATCAGGTTGGAAAGCCACAGTGTCAGGCAGTCCACCAGCCGTGCGCCGCCGCCATCGCTTGCGATCAGCGCGGGCACGAGATCGAGCGGCACTTCGCGCTCGATCCAGTCGGTTCCGCGGCGCGCGCGATGCTTTGCGATGCGCGCCTCCATTTCGGTATCGAGTGCCTCCGCCGTCGCGACATAGACGGGCTGCCCGGGAAAAGCGCGCGTGCACGTTTCTGCACGCTTGCTCTTGCCCGATCGCGCTCCGCCCGTGATCAAGATGACGGCCATAAAGGTCTCCTGTGGGCCTGACTAATCACCAAACGCGGCCAAAGACAAAGCCGAAATCAGCCGGGCGGGGGCTTGCGCTCTGCCTTCGCTTTGCGCAACAGGGGCGGGACAGGAGGCGTGTGTGGGCTTTGCGGGTGCGATGGTGGTGGCGATGGCGGTGGATGCCCTCCTCGGCTGGCCGTCGTGGCTGTTCGCGCGGATCGGTCATCCCGTGACCTGGCTGGGTCGGCTGATCGGTGCCATCGACATCACGTGGAATCGCGCGTCCGATCCGCCGGCGCTCCGCCGCGCTGCTGGTGTCGCCGGAGCGCTCCTGGTGATCGGATTTTCCGTTGCGATCGGCTGCGCGCTTCAGGCCTTGCTTTCCTCGGGTTGGATCCAGATCGTGCTGATCGGCATCCTGGCCTGGCCCTTGGTCGCTTCGCGCTCGCTACATGACCACGTCGCCGCCGTCGCGAATCCTCTGATGGCCGGTGACATCACCGCCGCGCGCGAGGCAGTCTCGCGCATCGTCGGCCGTGATCCCGCAGCGCTCGATGAAGCCGGGATCGCGCGCGCGGCGATCGAGAGCCTTGCGGAGAATGCCTCCGACGGCATCGTGGCGCCGGTGTTTTGGGGCGCGCTGCTCGGGCTGCCGGGCATCATCGGCTACAAGGCGATCAACACGCTGGACTCCATGATCGGCCATCGCAGCGAACGGCACGAGGCCTTCGGCTGGGCGGCGGCGCGCATCGACGATGTCGCCAATTTCATTCCGGCACGGCTGACCGGATGTCTGTTCGTGCTGCTGGCTCCTCGGCGATCGGAGGCGCTGTCATGCATGACGCGCGATGCACGCCGTCACCGCTCGCCCAATGCCGGCTGGCCGGAAGCGGCCATGGCCGGCGCGCTCGGCGTCCGGCTCAGCGGCCCTCGCATCTATCACGGCAGCGCGACCGACGAGCCCTGGCTGAACGAAGGCGCGCGCGACCCGCGCGCCGCTGATATCGCCGAGGCACTGACGGTCTACCGCCGCGCCATGATGCTGCTCGCCGGCCTGCTTGCGATCCTGGCCTTCGCGTGAAAGAACGGGGCATGCGCGAGCACGGTGGAAATCTGGATCTGGCACAGCAGCGTTTTGGCGGACGCGCGGAAGACTGGATCGATCTGTCGACAGGGATCAACCGGCTGCCTTATCCCGTGGCCGAGATCGATCCGCACCATTGGAATGCGCTGCCGTCGCGATCCGACATCAACGCCCTGCATCAGGCGGCGCAGCATGCCTATCGCACCAGCGCACCGCTCGTTGCGATGGGCGGCGCGCAAGCTGCCATTCAATTGCTGCCGCAACTGGTACCAACCGGCCGCGCCCGCATCCTCGGACCGACCTACAATGAATACGCAGGGGTTCTGTCGGCTGCAGGCTGGGATGTCCAGGAGGCCAGCGAGCTCGACGCGCTGGCAGGCGCGGATCTCGCCATCGTCGTCAATCCCAACAATCCCGGCGGTCAGCATCATGCACCGAAGGATCTGCTCGCACTGCTGCCGCGCGTCGGCCGCCTCGTCATCGACGAGAGCTTTGTCGACGCCGTTCCGCTGCTGTCGCTTGCATCGGAAGCCGGTCGGCCGGGACTGCTGATCCTGCGCTCCTTCGGAAAGTTCTATGGTCTTGCCGGCCTGCGGCTCGGCTTCGCGATCGGCAATGCCGCCGACATAGGCAAGCTTGCGTCGATGTCGGGTCCATGGCCGGTTTCGGGAGCGGCGATCGCGATCGGCTGTCGCGCGTTGCGTGACGACGCCTGGGCCGAGGCCACGTCAGCGCGACTTGCCCGGGACTGTGTTCGCCTCGATGCCATCGCGCACGCGCAAGGCTGGATGCTGCTTGGGGGGACGCCGCTGTTCCGTCTCTACGAGACGCCCGGCGCGCTCGCCGCGCAAGAGAGATTGGCACGAAGCCATATCTGGTCGCGCGTCTTCGCACAAAGGCCGAGATGGCTGCGCCTCGGGCTTCCGGGCAGCGAAGCCGAATGGACGCGGCTTGCCGAGGTGCTAGCGCGCTAGCGCGAGCAGTCCTTCCACGTCGAGATGCTTTTCGATGTGATCGGCCAGCGCATCGAGCGCGCTTTCGACCCTGGCTTGATAGGGCTCGCCACCTGCGGGAATGTCGAGCCTGGCCAGATACGCCTTGCGGAAATCATCCGACGTGAACAGGCCGTGCAGATAGCTGCCCTGCACGCGGCCATCGCGCGAGATCGCGCCTTCGGGCCCGCCGTTCAGCTTCGCAAACGGGCGCGCGCGATCCGGCCCGTCAGTGCGGCCGATGTGGATTTCGTACGCCTCGATTGGCTGGTCCGTGTCGGTATGCACGGCCGCGACACGCGTCAGCGTCTTCTGCGGACTCATCACCGTGTCCACGTCCAGAAGTCCGAGGCCCGGCGTGTCGCCTGCGGTGCCTTCGATGCCGTCAGGATCGGCGACGCTGCGTCCGAGCATCTGATAGCCGCCGCAGAGACCGAGCACATGGCCGCCCCTGCGGTGATGCGCGAGCAAATCGATGTCCCAGCCCTGCGCGCGCAGGAAGGCGAGATCGCCGCGGGTGGATTTCGAGCCAGGGATGATGACGAGGCGGACATCGCCCGGGATCGGCTCGCCCGCGCGTACCATCACGAGGTCGACGCCCGGCTCGAGCTTGAGCGGATCGAGATCGTCGAAATTGGCGATCCGCGACAGCGCCAGGCAGGCGATCTTGCACTGGCCCGGCTTGCGCGCGTCGCTGAGGCCGAGCGCGTCCTCGGCCGGCAGCTCGCCGGCGCGCGCGAACCAGGGCAGCACGCCGAAGCCGAGCCAGGCCGTTCTTTGTTCGATCAGCCTGTAGCCATCGTCGAACAGCGAGGGATCGCCGCGGAACTTGTTGATGACAAAACCCTGGATCATCGCGGCATCGTCGGGGTCGATCACGGTCTTGATGCCGACCAGCTGGGCGATGACGCCGCCGCGGTCGATGTCGCCGACCAGCACGACCGGCACGTCCGCCTTGCGCGCAAAGCCCATATTGGCGATGTCGGCCTTGCGCAAATTGACCTCGGCCGGACTGCCGGCGCCTTCCACCAGCACCAGATCGGCCCGCGCCTTCAGCCGCTCAAAGCTCTCCAGCACTGCGCCCATCAGCGATGGCTTCATCGCGGCATAGTCGCGGGCACGCGCGGTCGCGATGCGCTTTCCGTGGACGATCACCTGCGCGCCGATGTCGGTCTCGGGCTTGAGCAGCACGGGGTTCATGTCGGTGTGCGGTTCGACGCGAGCGGCCAGCGCCTGCAGCGCCTGGGCGCGGCCGATCTCGCCGCCATCAACGGTGACGGCGGCATTGTTCGACATGTTCTGCGGCTTGAACGGGAGCACGCGCAGGCCGCGCCGGGTGAAGGCACGCGCGAGACCGGCGACGATGAGCGACTTGCCCACGTCCGAGCCGGCCCCCTGGATCATCAGCGCGCGTGCCATCGAACTCAGAACTCGACGCCGGCCTGTGCCTTGATGCCGGAGCGGAAGGGATGTTTCACCAGCGTCATCTCGGTGACGAGATCGGCGATCTCGATCAACTCGTCCTTGGCGTTGCGGCCGGTGAGGACGACATGCGTCATCGGCGGCTTCGAGGTGGTCAGAAACTCGACGATCTCGGCGATGTCGAGATAGTCGTAGCGCAGCGCGATGTTGATCTCGTCGAGCACGACCATGCGCAGGCTCTCATCGAGGATCAGCTCCTTGGCCTTCTCCCAGCCGGCGCGCGCGGCGGCGATGTCGCGGGCGCGGTCCTGCGTCTCCCACGTAAAACCTTCGCCCATGGCGTGGAACTGGCAGAGGTCGCCGAAATGGCCAGTGAGCAGGCGCCGCTCGCCGGTATCCCAGGCGCCCTTGATGAATTGCACGACTGCGCAGGGAAAGCCATGCGCGACGCAGCGGACGATCATGCCGAAGGCCGACGAGGACTTGCCCTTGCCGGCCCCGGTGTGGACGATGATGAGGCCCTTTTCGCCGCTCTTGGTCGCCATGATCTTGTCGCGGGCGGCCTTCTTCTTCGCCATTTTCGTGGCGTGGCGGGTGTCGGTTTCTTCGGCCGTTTTTGTATCCGGTTCAGGCGTCATCGGGTCCCGGTCCTTCGGCTTGACAAGTGGCGGCCACCGGCAAATGGTGGCCCGGCGTTGGTTCCTGTCCTATGACAGGCGAAGAGGGAATGCGATAGGGTCCGAATCGGCAAGATTTGGGTCCAAAATGCAGCCGCCCCCGCGACCGTGACCGGAGAGATGTCCGAAGCCACTGATTCCCTCAGGGAATCGGGAAGGCGGGGATCGAAGGGGAAAACCCTGCTCCGCAAGCCGGGAGACCTGCCAGCGCGGACGAGTTTTGGACCGGCGGACGGGGTGTTCCGCGACGGGGAAAACGGGCCTTCTGAAGAATGGTCCGTGTGCCTCATCGCCTCCCGCTGTTATCTGGAAGAGGCGATGACCGTCACACTTCACGTCTGCATCACCTGCCGTGCCGGCGAGACGCCAGGCGAGGGCGAGGCGACGCCCGGCAAGCGCCTGCATGGGGCGATCCTCGACGCGGGCGTGCCCGAGGGTGTCAATGTGGTTCCCGTCGAATGCCTGTCGGCCTGCAACCAGGGTTGCTCGGTCGCACTGAGCGCGCCCGGCCGGTGGTCTTACGTCTATGGCCGCCTGTCGGATGCAAATGCGCAGGATGTGGTCGCGGGCGCCGCGGCCTATGCGGCCGCGCCTGACGGCCTTGTGCCCTGGCGCAGCCGGCCGGAAATATTCCGCAAGCAGTCGCTTGCCCGCGTTCCCCCCATTGCCGTCGTGCCGGAGGCCGCCGAATGAACTCGCTCGCAAAAGTCCCCGTGACGGTGGTCACCGGTTTTCTCGGCTCGGGCAAGACGACGCTGATCCAGCATCTGCTCAGCAATGCCGGCGGCAAGAAGCTCGCGGTGCTCGTCAACGAGTTCGGCAGTGAGGGCGTCGACGGCGAGATCTTGAAATCCTGCGCCGATGCCAATTGCCCGGAGGAGAACATCGTCGAGCTCGCCAATGGCTGCATCTGCTGCACGGTTGCCGACGATTTCATTCCGACCATGGAAAAACTACTGGCGCGGCCCGTGCGACCCGATCATATCCTGATCGAGACCTCGGGCCTGGCGCTGCCCAAGCCGCTGCTGAAGGCATTCGACTGGCCGGAGATCCGTTCGCGGATCACCGTCGACGGCGTGATCGCGCTCGCCGATGCCGAGGCTGTCGCCGCTGGCCGCTTTGCGCCGGATCCTGACGCCGTCGAAGCGCAGCGCGCGGCGGACGAGAATTTGGACCATGAGACGCCGCTGTCGGAAGTGTTCGAGGATCAGATCGCCTGCGCCGACATCGTGCTGCTGACCAAGGCCGACCTCGCTGGGGCGGCGGGACTTGAAGCGGCCAAGGCTGCCATCACCGCCGAGATGCCGCGCCGCGTGCCGATGCTCCCCGTGACCGACGGTGCGATCGATGCGCGCGTCATCCTCGGTCTTGGCGCCGCCGCCGAGAACGATCTCGCCGCGCGTCCCTCGCATCATGACGGCGAGGAAGAGCACGAGCACGATGATTTCGCCTCGGTCGTGGTCGACCTCCCTGAAGTCGCCGACGTCGATGCGCTGGTCGCATCCGTCCAGAAGCTGGCGCGCGAGCAGAACGTGCTGCGCGCTAAGGGCTACATCGCGGTCGCGGGCAAGCCGATGCGGCTGCTGCTGCAGGCGGTCGGCGAGCGTGTGCGCCACCAGTTCGACAAGCCCTGGGGCGCAGGTCACAGGCAGTCGAAGCTCGTCGTGATCGGCGAGCACGGCGATATCGACGAGGCTGCCATCAAGGCAGGACTAGGTATCTGATGCACGTCGTCTTCCGCGAGAGCCGCGGTCTGGAGGAGACCGCGACGCCAAGGGATATCGGCCAGGACCCGGCCGATCTCGTGGTGCTCTCGTATTCGGATTCGGATCTCGCGGCGTTCGCAGCCGGCTGGCGGCGTGGTCGCGAGAGCCTGCCGTCATTGCGGCTCGCCAATCTCGCGGAGCTGCGCCATCCGCTGTCAGTGGACACCTATATCGAGCGCACGCTGTCTCAGGCGCGTGGCATTCTGGTTCGTCTGATTGGTGGTGAGTCCTACTGGCCGTATGGTCTGGCTGCGCTCCGGCAGCTCGCCAAGGACCGTGGCATTGTGCTGGCCGTGCTGCCGGCCGACGGCCGCGACGATCCGCGGCTGGATGGATACTCGACCGTGCCGGTCTCGACGCTGCGCCGGCTCAAGGTGCTCTGCGACACTGGCGGACCGGTCGCCGCGCAAGCCGCGATCGCACAGCTCGCACTGGCTTCGGGACTCTATGCCGGGCCTGTTATCGGCGACACCGCCGTGCCCGAGATGGGGTTCTACGATCCCGCCCGCGGCGTCATTGCGGCACCGGCGCACGGCGAGGGCAAGCCGCGTGTGCTGGTAACGTTCTATCGCTCATATCTCACCGCCGCGGATACGGGCCCGGTCGATGCCCTGATCGCAGAGCTGCGCGGGCGCGGCTTTGAAGCCTGCGGCGTGTTCGTGACCTCGCTGAAGGCCGCGGGCGTCGCGGATTGGTTGCGGGCGCATCTTGCACAAAATCCTCCGGCGGCGATCGTCAACGCGACGGCGTTCTCCGCGGCTGGCGACGACAGCACGACGCCGTTCGATGCCGCAGCGTGCCCGGTGTTCCAGGTCGCGCTCTCCACCGCCCGGCGCGAGGACTGGGCGGACTCGCTGCGCGGCCTGTCGCCCGGCGATCTCGCGATGCATGTGGTGCTGCCCGAGGTCGATGGCCGTTTGTTCGCGGGCGTGGTGAGCTTCAAGTCGGCAGGGATGCGCGATCCCGATCTGCAATTCGCGCATCTGGCGCATCGCGCCGATGAGGGGCGCGTGACAGCCGTCGCCGCGCGCGTCGCGGCCTGGCGGCGCCTCGCGGAGACGCCGGCCGGTGAGAAGCACCTGGCGCTCGTGCTCTCGAACTATCCGGGCCGTCCGCACCAGATCGCGCATGCGGTCGGGCTCGATGCGCTGGCCTCGGTCGAGGCGTTGGTGTCCGATCTCGCTGAGGCCGGCTTCGATGTTGTTCCGGTCCATGCGCTCGGCGAGGCGCTGCTGAGGCAGCAGCTCACCTGGGGCATCGCCGATTATCGCGCGGCGCTTTCGCGCCTGCCGCAAGTTTTGCAGGATGATCTTGCGCAAGCCTGGGGCGCGCCGGAGAGTGATCCGAGCTGCCGCGACGGCGCGTTTCATTTCGCCGCGATCCAATGCGGCAAGTCGGTCATCGCGGTCCAGCCGGAACGCGGCGATGCGACCACGCGCGATACCGATTATCACGATCTCGCCCGCACGCCGCGCCACGCCTATGTCGCGTTCTATCTCCGGCTTCGGCAGCAGGCCTGTGACGCCGTCGTGCACATGGGCGCACATGGCACGCTGGAATGGCTGCCCGGGAAATCCGTGGCTCTGTCGTCCGCGTGCTGGCCGGAAGCCCTGATCGGCGATCTTCCAATCATCTATCCCTTCATCGTCAACGATCCCGGCGAGGCCGCGCAGGCGAAACGGCGCTTGGGGGCCGTCACCATCGGCCATCTGCCGCCGCCGCTCACCGCATCCGCCGTGCCGGAAGGCTTGCGCCGGCTCGAACAGCTCCTCGACGAATATTCGACCGCCGATGGTCTCGATCCCGCGCGCCGCCAGCGATTGATCGCAGCGATCCGTGATGAGGCGCGCGTGGCGGGCCTCGAAGACGATCTCGGTTTGGATGCCTCGGCCGCGCCGGCCGAAGCCATTCCGCGCATTGATCGCTTCGTCTGCGATCTCAAGGAAAGCCAGTTCGGCGACGGCCTGCATGTGTTCGGCCGCGGCGCCTGCGGCGATGCGGAGCGCGATGCGTTGCGTTCGGCACTTGCCGGCAAGCGCGTTGCGCCGGGACCGTCGGGCTCGCCCTATCGCGGCCGTCAGGACGTGTTGCCGACCGGACGCAATCTCTTTGCCGTCGATCCGCGCGCGGTGCCGACGCCGTCGGCGCATGCGCAGGGCATCAAGCTTGCCGAAGAGCTGCTGCGCCGCCATCTGCAGGATCATGGCGACTGGCCGAAGGGCCTCGTGGTCGATCTCTGGGGCTCGGCAACGATGCGCACCGCGGGCGAGGAATTTGCGATGGCGCTGCATCTGGCTGGCCTTGCGCCGCGCTGGGATCACGCCTCCGGCCGCGTCATCGGATACGACATCGTCGCGCCGGCCGAACTCGGCCGTCCCCGCATCGACGTCACGCTGCGGGTGTCGGGCCTGTTCCGCGACGTCTTCTCAGGCCTTGCGCAATTGTTCGAGGCCGCCTCCGAAGCGCTTGCGACACGCGAGGACGAGGGCGACGAGAATCCGTACCGCCACCGCGCCTCCCGCGTGTTCGCGCCGCGTCCCGGACAATACGGCGTCGGTCTATCGGCGATCCCCGATGCCTTCACGCCCGAGACACGCGAAGCCGCGGGCGAAGCCTGGTTGTCGGCATCGTCCTGGGCGTTCTCGGCCGACGGCGAGCTGCAGCCGAATCGTGCCGGCATCGAGCAGCGCCTTGCTTCGGCTGATGGCTTTGTCCATGTCCAGGATTTGCCGGAAACTGATCTGCTGCTCGCGGCCGATTATGCCGCGCATGAAGCCGGCGTTGCGGCGGCTGCAGCGCATCTCGGCGCGGCAGGACCCTCGCTCTATCACATCGACACGACTCGTCCCGAGCAGCCCCACGCGCGCACGCTGACCGAGGAGATCTCGCGCGTCGTCCGAGCGCGCGCCGCCAACCCGGCGTGGATCGCCGGCATGATGCGTCATGGTTTTCGCGGCGCCGCCGAGATCACCGCGACGCTGGAGCATATGGCCGCTTTCGCTCATCTCGCCGGCGCCGTGCCGCCGCATCTGTTCGATCTCTACTACGATGCGACGCTCGGCAATGACGACGTCCGCGCCTTCATGGCACGTGAAAATCCGTCCGCTCTCGCCGCGATGGAAACCTGTTTCGCGCGCCTGCACGATGCTGCGCTTTGGCAAACGCGCCGCAATTCGATCGCGGCGGCGCTGCGGGAGGCCTCGTGAGCGCGGCCACGGTCAAGGGCTGGTGTCCCGGCGCGCTGCGCCCGATGCTCTCGGGCGATGGGCTCGTGGTGCGCGTGCGTCCGTTCGGTGGGCGGCTCGAAGCACCACAAATCACAGGACTTGCCGAGCTCGCCGGGCAACACGGCAATGGTCTGATCGACGTGACGAGCCGCGCCAATCTGCAGATCAGGGGCGTCAGTGAAGAAGGCCATCGGCCGTTGATCGACGGCCTTGCGCGACTGGCGCTGCTCGATCCCGATCCGGCCACGGAAGCCCGTCGCAACATCCTCGTCACGCCGTTCTGGCGCGCTGGCGACGCGACACAATCGCTCGCCGCCGAGCTCGAAGAAGCGCTCGAGGATAACGCGCTCGCGCTTCCAACGAAGTTCGGCTTCGCGATCGATGACGGGACCTCGCGCGTGCTCGCCGGCGATTCCGCCGACATACGCATCGAGCGCGATCGCACGGGCGGTCTCCTGGTGCGGGCCGACGGCGCAAAGCTCGGCCGCTCCGTCGCACGCGGAGAGGCCGTGAGCACGGCGCTCGCGCTCGCAGGCTGGTTCCTGGTCTCCGGCGGTGCGACGGGCGGGCGAGGGCGCATGGCGGCCCACATCGCCTCCGGCGCGGCATTGCCTCAATCGCTGCGCGGCGAGACCGAGCCCGCGCCCGTGATGGCCGCCTCGCGCCCCGGGCACTATCCGCAAGGCGCGATGGTGGGCGTCGCGTTCGGGCAGATGCTGCATACGACGCTGCATCAGTTCGCCGGGTGCGGTCATGCGCTGCGCATGACGCCCTGGCGGATGGTGCTGAGCGAAGGCAAGCGCGAGATGCCGAGCGCGCCGGGCCTGATCACCGAGCCGTTTGATCCCGCGCTGCGCGTCATTGCCTGCAGTGGCGCACCGCGCTGCCGCGAAGCCCATGCCGATACGCGTGCGCTCGCAGCAGCGCTCGCCCCGCGCATCGCCGCCGATACGCGGCTCCACGTCTCCGGCTGCGGCAAGGGCTGTGCCCATTCCGGCACGGCCGCGGTCACGCTGGTGGCGACCCGTGCCGGATTCGATCTCGTCCGTGACGGCTCGATCCGCGACGAGCCGGTGTTGCGCGGCCTGAACGGCGCCGACATCGTCAGCGATCCCTCCATCCTGGTGGGAGGGAACTGATGCCGCACACTTACGAGACCGATGGCGCTGCGATCTACCGGCAGTCCTTTGCGACCATCCGCGCCGAGGCCGATCTTGCCCGCTTCTCGCCCGACGAGGAGCAAGTCGTGGTGCGGATGATCCATGCCGCCGGCATGGTGGGTCTTGAGGCGCATATCCGCTTCACCCCAGGCATGGCGATCGCTGCGCGCGCCGCCTTGCAGAAGGGCGCGCCGATCCTCTGCGACGCGCGCATGGTCTCGGAAGGGATTACGCGCGCAAGGTTGCCCGCAGCCAATGCTGTGATCTGCACGCTTGGCGACGAGACCGTGCCTGCACTCGCACAATCCATGCACAACACCCGCTCGGCCGCGGCGCTGGAGCTGTGGCGGCCGCATCTCGATGGCGCGGTAGTTGCGATCGGCAATGCGCCGACCGCGCTGTTTCATCTGCTCAACATGCTGGAGGACCGTGACTGCCCACGGCCCGCGGCGATCATCGGCTGTCCCGTCGGCTTCGTCGGCGCGGCCGAGTCCAAGGCCGCGCTGATGGCCAATCCGCCCGTGCCGGCGCTGACGGTCCAGGGCCGCCTCGGCGGCTCCGCGATCACCGTCGCCGCCGTCAATGCGCTGGCGAGCCGGAGCGAATAGCGATGGGACGCATCATCTGCTGCGGTCTCGGCCCCGGCGATCCTGATCTGATGAGCGTGCGCGCCGATCGCACCGTGCGCGCCGCGCAGCACGTCGCTTATTTCCGCAAGAAGGGCAGGCCGGGTCAGGCGCGGCGCATCGTCGAAGGCATGTTGGCGACCGATGTCACCGAATATCCCATGGAATATCCCGTTACGACGGAGATCGCCTTCGACAGCGCCGAGTATGTGCAGCTGCTCGCCGGCTTCTATGACGAATGGGCCGAGCGTCTGGCGCGGCTGGCGCGCGCCGTCGATGTCGTCGTGCTCTGCGAGGGCGATCCCTACTTTTACGGCTCCTTCATGCATCTGCACACGCGTCTGCAAGGCCGCGTCGAGATCGAGGTGATCGCGGGCATTCCCGGCATGGTCGGCTGCTGGAATGGTGTCGGACAGCCGATCGCGCTCGGCGATGACGTGACGACGGTGCTGATGGGGACGCTGGCTGAAGACGAGCTCGAGCGGCGTATGCGCGATTCCGATGCGCTCGTCGTCATGAAGACCGGCCGCAATCTCGCAAAGGTGCGCCGCGCGCTCAGCTCTGCCGGCCGGCTAGACGATGCCTGGCTGGTGGAGCGCGGCACCATGGCGGGCGAGCGCGTGGTGCGGCTCGCCGAGGTCGATGGCGCCGACTGTCCCTATTTCGCGATCGTGCTCGTGCACGGCAAGGGCCGGCACCTGGACGCTGCCGAATGACGGGCACGTTGACCATCGCGGGCCTCGGGCCGGGCAGCGATGCGCTGGTGACGCCCGAGGTCACGGCCGCGCTGGCTTCCGCAACCGACATTCTGGGTTACGCGCCCTATGTCGCGCGCGTGCCGCCGCGTGCTGGGCT
The DNA here is from genome assembly GCF_013408065.1 of Bradyrhizobium sp. IAR9. Classification (NCBI taxonomy): domain Bacteria; kingdom Pseudomonadati; phylum Pseudomonadota; class Alphaproteobacteria; order Hyphomicrobiales; family Nitrobacteraceae; genus Bradyrhizobium; species Bradyrhizobium sp. IAR9. The sequence goes on along the minus strand of NZ_JACBZW010000001.1, from coordinate 1,138,645 downwards.
GAAGCTGCATCCCTCGGATAACCGCGAGGAGCTGCAGCGTGCGAGCGAAGCGCTGCGGCTTGCCGCCAAAGGCGGTCAGGTCGTCGTCGTCTCCTCCGGCGATCCCGGCGTCTTCGCGATGGCCTCGGCCGTGTTCGAGGCGCTCGAACAGGCGCCGCAATGGCGGGATCTTTCGATTCGCGTGCTGCCTGGCATCACCGCGATGCTGGCGGCGGCCGCACGCGCCGGCGCGCCGCTCGGCCATGATTTCTGCGCGATCAATCTCTCCGACAATCTCAAGCCGTGGGCAGTCATCGAGAAGCGCCTGCGGCTCGCCGCCGAAGCCGATTTTTCGATTGCGATGTATAATCCGCGCTCGGCAAGCCGGCCGGAAGGTTTCGGCCGCGCGCTTGCAGTGTTGAAAGAGGCCGGCTGCGGCGAGCGCCTCGTGATTTTTGCACGCGCGATCAGCGCTTCTGACGAGAGCATCGAAACTGTCACGCTGAACGAAGCTCGGCCCGAGATGGCCGACATGCGGACGCTGGTGATCGTGGGAAATTCGCAGACGCGCCGGGTCGGCCGCTGGGTCTATGCGCCGAGGCGGGTAGAATGACCGAGCCACTGCATGATCTCGGCCACGCTCTCGACCCGCAACCGCTCGGGCAGCTCCGGCCGCGATATCATCATCACGGGCAGGCCGAGCATGCGGGCCGCGTCGATCTTGGCGCGCGCGCCGTCGCCGCCGGAATTGCGGGCGACGATCCAGCCGATGCCGCGCCTACGCAACAGATCAAGCTCACTGTCGAATGTGAACGGCCCGCGCGACACGATCACGTCGGCGGCGAAGGGCAGGGGCGCCTCCGGCGGATCGACGAACCGCAGCGTATAGGTATGCTGCGGTTTACTCGCGAACGGCGCGATATGCTGGCGGCCGATGGCGAGGAACACTTTTGCGGGCGCCTCGGGCAGCGCGGCGACGGCGGCGCTGACGTCCGTGACTTCGATCCAGTTGTCGCCGGGCGCTTTCGTCCAAGGCGGGCGCTCCAGCGCAATCAGCGGTGCGGCGGTTTCCGCGCACGCTTCGATCGCATTGCGGCTCATCTCGGCAGCGAACGGATGCGTCGCGTCGATCACATGCGTGATGCCTTCGCGGCGGATGTAATCGGCCAGTCCGCTAACGCCGCCAAAGCCGCCGATGCGGGTCGGCAGCGGCTGATCGGCCGGCGCGCGGGTGCGACCGCCATAGGAGTAGACGGCCTCGATGCCTGCGCGCGCGATCGCCGCGGCGAGCTGGCTCGCATCGGCAGTTCCGCCCAGAATGAGGGCGCGCCTCATGGCTGATTCCTTGGCTGATCCCTGGCTGACCATCATCGGTATCGGCGAAGATGGCCTTGCCGGGCTGTCCGAAGCAAGCCGAAAGGCGCTCAATGAGGCCGAAACCGTCTTCGGTGGTGAACGGCATCTCGCGCTTGCCGGCGTCGGCAGCCGCGGCCGTCCGTGGCCGGTGCCGTTCGACGCCGGTGTCGTTCTGAGCTGCCGCGGCCGGCCGACCGCGGTGCTCGCTTCCGGCGATCCATTCTGGTACGGCGCCGGCGCAGGTCTTGCCGAGAAGCTCGGAGGGGACGAGTGGATCGCGCATCCGGCACCGTCGACCTTCTCGCTCGCGGCAGCGCGTCTGGGCTGGCGTTTGGAGTCCGTGACGTGCATCGGGCTTCATGCCGCGCCGTTCGAGCGTCTCGTGCCGCATCTGGCGCGGGATGCACGCATCATCTGCCTGGTGCGCGACGCAGCGGCGGTCGACGAACTCGCGAAATGGTTGACCGAACGCGGATGGGGCGCTTCACTCTTGTGGACCCTCGTGGCACTTGGCGGCCCACGGGAATACATTGATCAGCATCGCGTCGATCTCTTTGCTGATGATATCGCTGGAAATCTGGTTGCGGTAGCGCTGCTGGCGAGGGGCACGCAAGGTATCCCCCGCAGCTCGGGACTTTCGGACGATCTGTTCGTCCACGACGGCCAGATCACCAAGCGGCCAGTGCGCGCGCTCGCGCTCTCGGCGCTGGCGCCGCGTCCGGGCGAGCGGCTGTGGGATATCGGCGCCGGCTCGGGGTCGATCTCGGTCGAGTGGGCGCTGTGCGGCGGGACGGCGACCGCGATCGAGGCGCGCGAGGAACGCGCCGCAAACATCCGCAGCAATGCAGCGGCGTTTGGACTTTCGCACCGGATCACGGTCGTCAAAGGGAGGGCGCCCGAGGCTGTTGCTGCCCTCGAAACACCGGATGCGGTCTTCATCGGCGGCGGCCTCGATAGCGCGATGTTCGATGCGATCTGGTCGCGGCTTGCGCCGGGCACGCGGCTGGTTGCACATTCAGTCACATTGGAGACGGAAGCGTTGCTCGGCGATCTGCACCAGCGCCACGGCGGTGAGCTGATGCGGGTGGAGATCGCGCATGCCGCGCCGCTCGGCCGCTACCGCTCCTGGGAGGCGGCACGGCCGGTGGTGCAGTGGAGTACGGTCCGATGAAGGTGGCCGGGTTTGGGTTCAGGAGAGATGTCAGTCTCGCTTCGCTGCGCGAAGCACTGCTGGCGGCGGGTGATCCCGAAGGTCTTATGGCGATTGCAACCGTTAGCGACAAGGCTGATGCGGAGCCGCTGCAGGAGCTCGCGCGTGAGTGCGGTGTGCCGATCAAGGCTGTTCCAGCCGATATGTTGGCCGGCATCGCCACGCCGACCCAGTCCAATCTCGTGATGGAGAAGTTCGGCACTGGATCGGTCGCGGAAGCCGCGGCGCTCGCTGCGGCCGGGCCTCGCGCTCGGCTGATTTCGACACGCGTTGTCTCGCAGGATCGCACGGCGACGGCCGCGATCGCGGAAGGAGATGGCGCATGACGGTGCATTTCATTGGCGCGGGGCCGGGCGCTTCCGATCTGCTGACGTTGCGGGGGCGCGACCTGATCGCGGCCTGTGCGGTCTGCCTCTATGCCGGCTCGCTGGTCCCCGAGGGCGTGCTGGCGCATTGCCCGCCCGGCGCGCGCATCGTCAATACCGCGCCGCTGTCGCTCGACGAGATCATCGCCGAGATCGCTGCCGCGCATGCGGCGGGCAAGGACGTTGCTCGCCTGCATTCGGGCGACCTCTCGATCTGGTCGGCGATGGGCGAGCAGCTCCGCCGCCTGCGCGCACTTGGCATTCCGTTCACTGTGACGCCTGGTGTGCCGTCCTTCTCCGCCGCAGCGGCAGCGCTCGAGGTCGAGCTGACGCTGCCGGGCCTTGCCCAGACAGTCGTGCTGACGCGCACGCCGGGCCGCGCCAGCGCGATGCCCGAGCGCGAGAAGTTGGCAGCCTTCGCCGCGACCAGTGCAGTGCTTGCGATCCATCTGTCGATCCATCTGCTCGACAAGGTCGTCGCCGAGCTCGCGCCGCATTATGGCGCGGATTGCCCGATCGCCATCGTCTGGCGCGCGAGCTGGCCGGATCAGCGCATCATCCGCGCCACGCTGGCTACGCTCGATGCTGCCATCGGCACCGAGATGGAGCGCACCGCGATCATTCTGGTCGGCAAGACGCTCGGCGCTGCGGATTTCGACGAGAGCCGCCTTTACGCCGCCGATTACGATCGCCGCTATCGGCCGGTCGGCGCCGAGCCGCGTTTTCCGGAGGGCTCGTGATGGCGGCAGGCCTCGTCATCTCCGCACCGGCCTCCGGCGTCGGCAAGACCACGCTGACGCTGGCGCTCGCGCGCGCCTGGCGCCATCGCGGCTTGAACGTGCAGTGCTTCAAGAGCGGTCCCGATTACATCGATCCCGCCTTCCACGCCGCCGCCACGGGGCGCGCTTCCGTCAACGTCGACAGCTGGGCGATGGATCGCGGGGCGATCTCGCATCTCGTCAGCCGCGGCGCGGACGCCGATGTCGTGCTCGCTGAAGGATCGATGGGCCTGTTCGACGGCGTCGCCGCGCCCGGTGTTTCCGGCACCGGTGCCACCGCCGACATTGCGGAGATGCTGGGCTGGCCGGTGGTGCTGGTGATCGATCCTTCCGGACAAGCGCAGACCGCGGCGGCGATCGCCGCGGGTCTTCGTGATTATCGCCCCGGCGTACGGCTCGCCGGCGTCGTGCTCAACCGCGTTGCCAGCCCGCGCCACGAAGACCTCGTGCGGCGTGCGCTCAACGACGCCGGCATTGCCGTGTTCGGCGCGCTGCCGCGCCATGCCGAGATCAGCCTGCCGAAGCGGCATCTCGGCCTGGTGCAGGCCGAAGAGCAGGCCGAGATCGGCAAGCTGATCGACGAGGCCGCGCGCTTCGTTGCCGAGCATGTCGATCTCGATGCCGTGCTGCGATCGGCCGCCAGCTGGTCGCCGCAACCTGCCGCGAATGGGCTAAACGTGACGCCGCCGGGCCAGCGCATCGCGCTCGCACGCGATGCGGCGTTCTCTTTCGTCTATCCGCACATGCTGGAAGCCTGGCGCGGGGCGGGCGCGGAGATCTCGACATTCTCGCCGCTCTCCAATGAAGCGCCCGACGCGAGCGCCGATGTGTGCTGGCTGCCCGGCGGTTATCCCGAGCTACATGCCGGCAAGATCGCGGCCAATGCGCGTTTTCGCAGCGGCCTGCGCGCCTTCGCCGAAACGCGACCGGTGCACGGCGAATGCGGAGGCTATATGGTGCTGGGAACCGCTTTGACCGATGCGGACGGTGTTCGCCATGAGATGACAGGCCTGCTTGGCCTCGAGACCAGCTTTGCCAAACGTCGCATGCATCTCGGTTATCGTCTCGCGACGCTGGCCGCGCCGATGCCGGGACATCGCCCCAGTGCACGTCTGCGCGGCCATGAGTTCCACTATTCGACCATTCTTGCCCAGCCTGATACGCCGTTGGCAGTCGTGCACGATGCAACCGGCGCCGTCATTGCCGAGACCGGCTCGCAGCGCGGCCACGCCACCGGCACGTTCTTTCATCTGATCGCGGAGGACCGGTGAGCGGATTCGTCTCCTTCATCTCCGCCGGACCCGGCGACCCCGAGCTTCTCACGCTCAAGGGCGCCGCGCGGCTGCGCGAGGCCGACGTCGTGCTCTATGACGATCTCGCCTCCGGCGCGATCCTTGATCTCGCCCGGCCCGGCGCCAATCTCGTCGCGGTGGGGAAACGGGCAGGGCGTCCCTCGACCAAGCAGCACCACGTCAACCGCCTGCTGGTCGACTATGCCGCAACAGGTGCGCGCGTGGTTCGGCTCAAGTCGGGCGATGCCGGCATTTTCGGCCGGCTCGAGGAGGAGCTGGAGACGCTGCGTGAGGCCGGCATCGGCTACGAGATCGTTCCCGGCGTCACCTCGGCCTGCGTTGCCGCGGCGCAAGCCGGCATCCCCCTGACCCGGCGCCACACCTCGCGCCGGGTGCAATTCGTCACCGGCGCTGATGGCACCGGCGAGTTGCCGCCGAATCTGAATTGGGCGGCCCTGGCCGATCCTGAGGCGACGACCGTGGTCTATATGGGCCGGCGCACCTTCCCCGCGCTTGTCGCAAAGTTGATCGCGCACGGCCTCGCTGCAGATACCCCCGCGCTGTTCGCCGAATCCCTCGGCCGCCCCGACGAACGGCTGGTCCGCACCACCATCGCCGAGCTTGCCGAGCAGCTTGCGCGCGGCGGCGCCGCGTCGACGGCCGCCGTGATCCTGTTTGGGGCGCTGGCGGGGGATTATCCGTCATGACGGCCTTGGCCGCCGTTCGCCCCTTGACGCAGGCTCAGCGAAAGGGGCACACAAGAGAGGCATGGTGCTCGACGCAACGCAAAGCGCCGGAGCATAATCGGGAATGGGGGTGGGCGGACCCAGTTGCGGCGCCCAAAACCCCAGCCGCCCCCGCGACTGTAAGCGGTGAGGGACTCCGATCAGCCACTGGGCCGCAAGGTCCGGGAAGGCCGGAAATCCCGGGGAACCGCGAGCCAGGAGACCGGCCCTGCACGTTTTGAGGCCAAGGCCGTCGGGTGTGACGGCAGGAAGGAATTGAGCCATGCATATCGAACCCGGGGTCGTGACGGGCGCCAAGCTCGTGTTGAGTTACGCAACCGGCATCGCCGCAGGCGGCGTTGCGCTGAAGCTCGCGGTGGAAACCGTGCGTGAGCAGGGCATCACGTCGTTCGCGGCGCGGACGCTCGCCACCACAGTCCTTGTGTTCATCTTCTTCGAGATCCTGCCGCACTTCCCGGTCGGCGTCTCCGAGGTGCACTTCATTCTCGGCTCGACACTGTTCCTGCTGTTCGGCGCAGCGCCCGCGGCCTTCGGCCTCGCATTCGGCCTGCTGCTCCAGGGCGTATTCTTCGAGCCGGTCGACATCCCGCAATACGGCATGAACGTCACGACGCTGCTGGTGCCGCTGTTCGCGATCCAGGCGATCGCCACGCGGATCATCTCGCGGAACACCGCCTATGTCGATTTGAAGTATCGGCAGGCGTTGGCGCTCTCGACGACCTACCAGGCCGGCGTGATCGCCTGGGTGGCGTTCTGGGCGCTCTATGGCTCGGGCTTTGCGATGAGCAACCTCGCCAACATCGCGACGTTCGCGGCGTCCTATGCGCTGGTCATCGTGATCGAGCCGCTCGCCGATCTCGCGGTACTGGCACTGGCGAAGTCGCTGCGCGGCGTCACCGCGCCCGGTCTCGTCACCCCGCGCCTGCATAACGCGGCCTGAGAGACAAGCGAACGGGCGGCCAGCAGGGCCGCCCGTCGCGTTCGCGATGCTCACGCTCTCCCTGATAGGTATCGGTTGCGGCGATCCCGACCAGCTCACGCGCGCCGCTGTTCGAGCGATCAACGCCGCCGATCTCGTCCTGATCCCGCGCAAGGGTGCCGCGAAGTCCGATCTCGCCGATCTCAGGCGGACGATCTGCGCGGATGTGCTCACCAGAGATAACACAGCCATCGCCGAATTCGACCTTCCCGTGCGCGATGCAGGTGAGGCGGAATACCGCAAGGGCGTGGACGATTGGCACGATGCGGTTGCCGCGACTTGGTCGAAAGCGATTGCGAACCATCTCGAAGGCGAGGGCAAGGTTGCGCTGCTGATCTGGGGCGATCCCTCGCTCTACGACTCCTCGCTGCGCATTGCGCGGCGGCTCAATCCCTTGCCTGACATCGAGGTCGTGCCCGGCATCACCTCGATCCAGGCGCTGTGCGCGGCGCATGCGCTGCCGCTCAACGATATCGGCGAGCCCTTTCTGGTCACGACGGGGCGGCGTTTGCGCGAAGGCGGCTGGCCGGCAGGGGTGGATACCGTTGTTGTAATGCTCGACGGCGGCACGGCATTCCAGTCGCTTGATCCAGCCGGGATTCAAATCTATTGGGGCGCCTATCTCGGCATGCCCGACCAGATCGTCATGTCCGGCGTGCTCGCCGAGGTTGGCCCGCGCATCGTCGCGGCGCGGCAGGAAGCGCGCGAGCGGCATGGCTGGATCATGGACAGCTACATTCTCAAGCGCAGGCCGTAAGCGAGGCAGCATGCTCTCCGAATGGGTCACCCGAAATTGCCCCGATGTCTCCGCCGTGCATCGCGAGGCGGCGATCGCACGGCAGGCGCAACTGACAAAGCCGACCGGTGCACTCGGCCGGCTGGAGCAGCTCGCAATCGAGCTTGCGGGCCTGCAGGCGACCGAACAGCCGCGTGCCGCACGGGTGCCGATCATCGTCTTCGCCGGCGACCACGGCATCGTCGCGCAGGGCGTCTCGGCCTATCCGCAAGCCGTGACCATCGCGATGATGGCGAATTTTGCCTCCGGCGGCGCCGCGATCTCGGTGCTGGCGCGCGAGCTTGGCTCGAGCCTGGACGTCGTCGACGCCGGCACGCTGGCAACAGAGGCGATGGCGGGTGTCATCACCGACAAGCCGCGCCATGGCACGCGCGATTTCAGCGTCGAAGCCGCGCTCGCACCCGCCGAGCTGGCGTATGCGTTCGAGGCCGGCCAGCGCGCGGTTGCGCGCGCGCAAGCCAATCAGCCCGATCTCTTGATCTTCGGCGAGATGGGGATCGGCAACACGACGACGTCGGCGGCGATTGCTGCAGGCCTGCTCGGCATCAGCGCCGAAGAGATCGCGGGCAGCGGCACCGGCGTCGATGCGGCCGGCCGCGCACATAAGGCCCGCGTGATCGACGCGGCGATCGCGCGTCACGGCGTTGGCGGCGCTTCGCCGGAAGAAATCCTATGCGCCGTTGGCGGCCTGGAGATCGCGGCGATCTCAGGTGCGATCATTGCGGCCGCGCAGCGCCGTATTCCCGTATTGATCGATGGCTTCATCGTCTCGGTGGCAGCGCTCGCAGCAGTACGGCTCAATCCGTCGTGCCGGCCGTTCCTACTGCCGTCGCATCAATCGGCGGAGCAGGGGCATCGGCTGGTGTTGCGCGCGCTGAACGTGCAGCCGTTGATCAGCCTCGATCTCAGGCTCGGCGAGGGATCGGGTGCCGCCATCGCGCTGCCGCTGGTGCGGCTCGCCTGTAGCCTTCACAACGGCATGGCGACGTTCGCGCAGGCCAATGTGCCTGACAGACCTAACTGATCGGCTGATTGACGGAGACGACGCGCCAGCCGCTCGCAAGGCGATCGATCCGGGTCAGCGACAGCGGATCGACCACGAAGCGCAAGGCGGCCTGCGGCGTCAGATCCAGCGCGATGCAGAGCGCGGCGCGGATGGTGCCGGAATGCACGACGAGCGTGGCCGATCCGGCTGCGATCCGCGACAGACCCAGCCGGACACGCGCGACCTGATCCGCAAAGCTTTCGCCGCCCGGCGGCCGTCCGCCAGCCGGATCGCTCCAGAACTGCGCATAGGCCTCGCCGCGGGTCGCCTCGAGTTGGTCATGGCGATGGCCGGTCCAGTCACCAAAATCCTGCTCGCGGAATTCACTGACCAGCTTCGGTTCGAGTCCCAGCGCGCGTGCCGTCTCGATCGTGCGCCGCGACGGGCTGGCATAGCCGGCGGCATCCGGTGGCAGGCGCCGTCGCACAGCGTCCAGTTGCACGCGATCGCTGAGATCGGCCGGCGCGTCGGCGGCATGGATGGTGCCTGTGACGCCCGCGACGGGCGCGTGCCGTATCAACCAGAGGAAGGTCTCGCCTTCCATGCTCATCTCCAAGGAAGTTGGTCGTTGTGGCCATAACGCCGCAACTGGCACATTGACTCTGTTGTGATGGTAATCCTAGATGCTCGCGACGGTTTTCCCGAGAGGGAATGAAAAGGGAATACGGTGCGGGGACATTGTCCCCAACGCCGTGGCTGCCCCCGCAACTGTGAGCGGATAATCCTTCGTCAGAAGCCACTGGGTCCTCGGTCCCGGGAAGGCGACGAAGTGGTGATGACCCGCGAGCCAGGAGACCTGCCGTCAGCCGTGGTCACACGCGAAGATGTCGGTCGGGGAGTACAGACATTCGGCTTCATCGGACGGCTGAAGAGCCAAAAGGTGAGACCTCGTTCGCTGTGACGTGCCACTGACGTCATACCGAGGTCCGAAAACCGTGTCTTCCATCCGTATCGTACGACCGCGACAATTCCTGCTCGCATCCGCTGCGCTCACATCCCTTGCCGCGCTCGATCTGCCCGCTGCGCTGGCGCAGCAGGCCCGTGAACCCCTGCCGCCGGTCGAAGTATCGCCGGCCCAATCCCGCACGCAGGCCAAGCCTGCCGGCCGGGAGGCGCAGAGCACGCGCCGGGCAGCAGCGCGCAGGCCGGCGGCCGCGGCAGCGATGCCGAAGCCCGTCGTGCCGGCTACGGCACCCCCGACGCCGCTCAACAGCAACGCCGTGGCCGAAAGCGCTTCGCGGCTCGGCCTGACGGTGCGACAGACGCCCGCGACCGTCGAGGTGATCTCCGCCGAGACCATGCGCGAGCAGGGCTATCGCACTGTGTCCGACGTGGCCCAGGGCGCGGTCGGCGTCACCGCCGGCGATAATCCGGCCGAACCTTCCGCCTTCTCCATGCGCGGCTTCACCAACAGCCAGATCAACACGCTCTACAACGGCATCAAGATCGGCCCGCAGAACATGACCTCGCGGATCATGGACACCGCCAATCTGGAAGCCGTGGAATTCCTGAAGGGGCCGGCCTCGCTGATCTCGGGTGAAGGCGCCGCCGGCGGCGCGATCAATTTTGTGACCAAGCAGCCGCACACGGGACCGATCCTGAACGAAGCTGATTTCTCCTGGGATTCGCTGAATTCGTTCCGCGCGCATTACGGCTCGGGCGGCAGCACCAACGTCCAAGGCCTCGACTATCGCTTCGACATCAGCCGTTCCGCACTCAACGGCTTTGCCGACGACACCAACACCAAGATGCTCGATGTGTCCGGCCAGCTCAATTACCGCATCTCCGACAGTCTCAAGATCTGGGGCGCGATCGAATATCGCGAGGACCGCTCGAAAGCCTATTGGGGCGCGCCGCTGGTGCCGATAGCCTTCAGCGGCTCGCATGCGACGTCGGGGATCGTCTCCGGCAACTACTTCAACAGGACCGACCTGGGCGCGGTCACGATCGACGACCGCACCTTCAACACCAACTACAACGTCCTCGACAACCGCAACGTCGCGCAGGAGGTGTGGCTGCGCGGCGGCTTCGAGCTGAAGCTGGCGCCGGACCTGACGCTGAAGAGTCAAGCCTATGGCTACGGCGCGGAGCGTACCTGGTTCAACAACGAGATCGAGGCGTTCGATTCCACCAACAACCAGGTGTATCGCGAGCGCTTCTATGTCGCGCACAGCCAGCGCCTGGTCGGCAACATCACCGATTTGATCTGGGACGCGAATATCGCGGGCTTCGACAATCGCTTGGTCACGACGCTGTCGTCGAGCTATCTTGATTTCGTCAGGCCGGGCGCGGCAAACTTCCCGAACGATTATGTCTCGCTGGTCGATCCGAACCGCGGCTTTTACGGCCTGCTGACGACGCAGCAGCAGACCGCGCGGATCGACAACGAGGCGCTGTCGTTCGAGGACCGGCTGAAGCTGACGCGGACCTTCGCGCTGATCGGCGGCCTGCGCGTCGAGCATATCGGGCTCGACCGCAATTCGACCGATTCCGCCGGGCTTGTGAGAGCCGGTTTTCCGTTCACGAAAGACTGGGCGCCGGTGACGGGCCGCATCGGTTACACCTGGGAGGCCGTGCCCGGCCTGACCTTCTTCAGTCAGTACGCAACCGGCGCCGACGTCGCCGCGAACACCAGCTTCCTGCTGTTGCCGACCCAGCCGCTCGATCTGACGACCTCGCGTACCTACGAGACCGGCGTCAAGCACCTGTTCTGGGACAACAGGGCGGAGTGGTCGTTCTCGGCCTACGACATCGTGCGCAAGAACGTCTATGCAGCGGCGGGCGGCATGGCGCTCAACATCGCCGGGCGCCAGGAATCGAAGGGCGTCGAGCTTGCCGCTTCGGTTCGTCCGATCGATCCGCTGCGTCTGTGGGGCAACATCGCCTATGTCGATGCCCGCTATGCCGACTACAATTTCGCCGGCGGCTCGTTCTCCGGCAATACGCCGCCGAACGTGCCGCGCATTGTGGCGAATGCTGGCGCGTCCTGGCGCTTCTTCACGCCCTGGCCGGTAGAGCTCGGCATCACTGGCCGCCATGTCGGCGACCGCTACAACACCGATGCCAATGTCGTGACGATGAAGGCGTATACCGTCGCCGACGTCTATGCCTTCGTCGATATCCCCAAGACGGTGTTCAGCGCGGTCGACCAGGCACGCCTGACCTTCCGCGTCCGCAACATCACCGATAAGCGCTATGCGATCTGGGGCGATCCGTTCTATCCCGACCAGATCCTGCTCGGTGCGCCCAGGACCTACGAGCTCTCGGCCGCGTTCAAATGGTAGGGCACTGAACGCATGATGGGCGCGATCGTCCTTACGCATCGCTGGCTCGGGATCGCGTTCTGCCTGCTGTTCGCGATGTGGTTCGCGACGGGGATCGTGATGCACTTCGTGCCGTTTCCGTCGCTGACAGAAGCGGAACGGTTTGCCGGCCTGGCGCCGGTGGATCGCGAAGCGGCGAGGATCCCGGTTGCGGCGGCGGTCGCTGTGAGCGGGGTCGTGGACGCCGTGCGCGTTCGGCTGATCCAGCGGAGCGATGCAGCGGTCTACATTGTGTCGGGATCATCGCGCGTGCGCGCGGTCCGTGCCTCCGACGGAGCGGATGCGTCGGTCGCAATGGCCGATACCGCGCTTGCCATCGCGCGGGAGCACGCGCGCAATCGCGGGCTCGATGCCGCGCCGGCCGCGGTCGTTGCCGGTCCGGACTATGATCAGTGGAGCGTTCCGAACGGCTTCGATCGCCACCGGCCGCTGTTTCGTGTGGCGCTCGGCGATGCTGCCGGGACGGAAGTCTATGTCTCCTCGCCCACCGGCGAGATCGTCCTGGATACGACGCGGCGCGAGCGGGGCTGGAATTGGGCCGGTAGTGTGCTGCACTGGATTTATCCGACGGTCCTGAGAAGCAACTGGTCGCTGTGGGATCGCGTCGTCTGGACACTGTCATTGCTGGCCCTGATCGCGGCGATGCTTGGCGCGGTGCTCGGGATCGCGCGGGTGAAGCTGCGAGGGCGCCGGATGTCCTCGCCCTATCGTGGCTGGCACGCGTTGCACCATGTCATTGGCCTCGCGGCAACAATGTTCGTGCTGACATGGAGTCTCAGCGGCTGGCTCTCGATGGATCACGGCCGGCTGTTCTCGCGCGGACAATTGACCTTGGCCGAATCCGGCGTGATGAACGCGCCGCCTGATTGGGCGGCTGCCTCATGGCTCGATCGGCAGCCAATATCGCCCTCGACCCGGGAGATCGAATGGTTTGCCTTCAACGGCAGCGTCTATCGCCGCGATCGGGTGAGCCTCGACCGTCAGGTCTTGATCAAGGCAGGGGACGCGTCCCTCGACGGACCAAGGGAATTTCTGGATAGGCATGAGATCCAGAGTCTCGTGGCGCACCTTGCTGCCGGCTGCGGTGCGGCGTCCGTTCTTGCTGGCAACGACGACTACCCCGCGCAATCGGCTATTGCCGGTGCGCCCGTCTACCGTTCGCGCTGCGGCGACCTCTGGTTCGATATCGACGGTGCCGACGGCAGTGTGCTGCAAAGGCTGGATTCATCGCGGCGGGCCTATCGCTGGCTCTACAGCGCGCTCCACACGCTCGATTTTCCCCTTCTGGTGGCGCACCCGCGTCTGCGCGATACCATCATCGTCGGACTCTGTGCGTTGGGACTGGTGTTCTCCGTCACCGGGATCGCGATTGGCTGGCGGCGTCTGCGGCCCCGACCGACCCGTAGGTCCTGACCGACAGCCGGCCGTTCCATCGGTTCCTCTCTAATCCAAACCGGTCTTGCCCGGTGCCCAATAGGCTTTCGCCCTGATCCGCGATGATGCGACGCCGGCGGCCTTCAGGGTGCGGCCGACGCGCTGGATCGAGGGTGCCTTGCCGGTCAGGACGAACTGTGCGCCGTTTGCGGCAAGGCGCAGCAGCTCGGATTCTGCAGTTGCAAGATGGGTGTCATCGGCACTGCGTGCGATTAATCTGGCCTGGCCGAGGCCGATGGAATCCAGCACCAGTCTCGACTCCGCGACATCGGTGGCTTCGAACAGATGGAGCGCGCCGCCAGCCTGCAGGCTGTCGCGCAACGCGGCCGCAAGGCCGAACGAGGTTTCATCGCCGAACAGAACGATGGGCGCTCCGAGGTCCGCGAGGTCGAACGAGCGGCGTGGACCAAAGAACTGGCAGGCGTTGCCCGCGCGCAAGCCGCTGGCCCAGCGGCTGCCGGGACCATCGCCATGTGCAAAGGCGAGCAGCCGCGTTCTGCCGTTGCCGGCGTCCCACGACATCGGCGTATAGGTGCGCGCGCTCAGGCCCGAGCCCATCGCGACCTGGATCTTGTCGCCAGCCGTCCAGGCGACGTTTCTGAGCGCTTCGCCTTCGAGCTCGACGAGCCGGAAACTCTGCGAGAGCGTCTCAACGCCGGCAACGTGTGCAGGACGCATCAGCCATCGCAGCAACATCCGCGTGAGCCGTCCCTGCGGTGCCCGCGATGGCTCGGACGTCTGTGGCTCGTGAGCGGGCTCGTTCAAATTCGGCTCCATCACAGTTTCACCACCGCGCCGATCATCGGGTCTTGATCGTGAATTCGTTGCCGCGTCCCGGCTCGAACGGCAGCGACAGTGAGAGGTAGCCGTTCTCGGGATCGCGTACGTAGTCGATATAGCCCGAAGCTTCCTCGAGCGCGTTCTCGCCGACGATGAGCGCGCCGCGCTTCAGGTGCGGCTCCAGCAGCCTGAGAATGGGAAGATAGAGAGTGAAAGCGCCATCGAGCATCACCATGTCGACCTCGCCGCCGAGGCCGGAGCTGAGCGTTTGGCGCGCATCGCCGTGCCTGAACTCGACGAGGTCGGCGAGCCCCGCGGCGGCAAGGTTCGCTTGCGCCCGCTCGATCTTGCCGGGTTCGAGATCGGTCCCGATCAGACGGCCGCCACCGATGTCGCGCAGGCCCGCCGCCATGTAGATCGCGGAAATCCCCATCGAGGAGCCGAACTCGACGATGCGCTGTGCCTTGGTGGCACGGACGCACATGTAGAGGAAGCGTCCGAACCGCGGAGAGACGCTCAGGAAATTGTCCGCAAGTCCACGATAGACTTCGTTCAGATCACGGCTCTCGGCGGCGATGGTCTTGCTGATGATCTCATCGCGGCTGTTCGCTTCGTTCGCGAAGGTTTGCATCAGTTGTCCGTCGGCGACCTCCGCTTCCTGGTGAAGGCGATGGAGGACGTCGGCGACGACGCCCTTGCTGAGTGAATCCATGTCGGTCGGCTCCTTAATGCGCCCGCCGGGCGCTTCGGAGCCTGGATACGAAATGGTCCCTCAGACCGCATTCCGCGAACGGGACAATCGATTGCGAATTCCGGTCAGTGTGCGCCGATGCGGCGTTCGGCCAGATATCGCGCCGGCGGCTTGCCCAGCGCCTTGCGGAACATGGTGACGAAAGCGCTGGCTCCCTCATAGCCGAGATCCAGCGCCACCGCCTGGACCGATGCGCCCTGGTCGAGGCGCTGAAGCGCGATCAGGATGTGGAGCTGCTGGCGCCAGCGGCCGAAGCTCATGCCGGTCTCGCGTTGCAGGATGCGGGTGAGGGTGCGCGGGGCGACGGCCATGCGCCGGCTCCAATCCTCGATCGTCGCGCGATCGGAAGGATCAGTCATCATCGCGCTGGCGATCCGGCGCAGCCTGGCATCGGCCGGCATCGGGAAGCGCAGCTCTTCGGCGGGAGCCAGCGACAGCTGGTCGAGCAGCACCGCGGCGATCCTGCCGTCGGCGCCGTCGAGATCGTACATCACCGGCATGTGGGTGGCGTGCACCAGCAAACGCTCGAGCAAGGGCGAGATCGTCAGCGCGCAGCATTGCCGCGGCAGCGCCGGTACCGCCTCCGGTTCGACGAACAGGCAATGCATCTCGACGTCGCCGGCGACGCTGACGCTGTGCGGGACATGCCCGGGAATCCACACCGCACAGCGCGGCGGGACGATCCAGACGCCGTGTCCGGCCTCCAGCCTGACGAGGCCGCGCATGGTCAGGACGAGCTCGTCCTTGCGATGCTCGTGCATGGCCAGCTCCATGCCCTTGGTGACCATCTGGCCCCCGAAAGCGGCGACGGCGCGCGGCACGTTTTCTGGATCGAAATCCCCGAGATCATCGGGGTTCACATGGTCGTCGTTGAGCCGGAAGAAGGGCATGGCAGGTGATGGTCGATCCGAACATGACTGGCGGGTTCGGGCAATATCTGGCCCGCGATCGCGACTTTCAACGCAGGACGTCCGAATCTCGATGGTTTCTAACGAGCTTGTCCAACGGATCGCGGCGCTGCTTGCGAGACGATATCCTCGCTTACTGACCGTACAATAAAGAAAGGCTGTGCCGCCTGGCGTGCATAGCTCATAGGATACAAACCTCGCGTCCGATCGCCTGCAAATTAGACAGATGATTTTAGACGTTGCGATTGCACTGCAACGGACGTGACGGTTTGCGCCGAAAAATCCGTGGTGCGATGCACTCTGCTGGTGTCCAGCAATCGACATCTGCATGCTCTCCGCGCGGGCAGAGCTGCACCAAAACGTGCAACCGAATTTGCGGCTCGCGGCGCCGGCCCGGTGGTTTGCGACAACTCTGGCTCTATCCCGACCTGACCGCTCTGTCGCACACTCGCGGACAATGGCAAGACAAGGGATGCATGATGAGCGCTCTCGGTTGGGCATTGGATGTCGCGATGGACGGTAACAGCCCGGCGTCCGGTTCGGACCTCATCCGTCGCTGCCCTCGCACATGAGCTCCTCCGAAAATCACTGGGAGGTTGGCACCGATATCGGCGGCACCTTCACCGATATCATCGCGATCCGGCGCGATTCCTCGGAGGCGCGGATCGCAAAGGTGCCGTCGCGCCCCGGCGCTCCGGTTCAGGCGATGCTGGAAGCGATCGAGGCGGTGGGCCTGCGCAAAAGCGAGGTCAGGCGCTTCGTCCACGGCACCACGCGCGTGACCAACGCTATCGTCGAGGGCCGGCTGCCGAAGGTGGCGCTGGTCGCGACCGAGGGCTTTGCCGACGTGCTCGAGATCGCGCGTTATCGCCGCCGCGATCTCTACCGTCTCGACATTCCGCCGAAATCGCCGCCGCTCGTGCCGCCTGAGCGCTGCTTCGGGCTCGCCGAGCGCCTCGATCACGAGGGACACGTGCTGAAGCCGCTGGAGCAAGCGGAGATCGAGCGCCTGGTGGCCTGGCTGAAGGAAGCCGGCGTTCAGAGCGTCGCGGTGGCTCTGCTTCACGCCTATGCCAATCCGGTGCACGAAAAAATGCTCGGCGAGCGCCTCAAGGACGTCGTCGCCCATGTCTCGCTGTCGCACGAGGTCAACCCCGAGGCACGCGAATATGAGCGGACTTCGGCGACCGTGTTCAACGCGGCCGCGATGCCGATTGCGGTGGAATATCTGAGCGAGCTGGAGCAGCGGCTGCCGATCGGGCCGGGGTTGCAGGTGTTTCATTCCGCCGGCGCGATGATCCCGATCTCCGCGGTGAAGCGTCGCCCGCTTGTGATGGCGATGTCGGGCCCGGCCGCCGGCGTCTCGGCGTCGGTCAGCATCGCGCGCCACTTTGGCACGCCGCGCATGCTGACCTTCGACATGGGCGGCACCACGACGGACGTGTGCCTGATCGTCGACGGTCAGGCCGAGATGACCGACGGCCGCATGCTCGGCGACAAGCCGCTGCGCCAGCCGATGCTCGCGGTTCACTCCATCGGGGCGGGCGGCGGATCGATCGTGCGCAGCGGCCCGGGTGGCCTGACCGTCGGGCCGGAGAGTGCCGGCTCCGAGCCGGGTCCGGCCTGCTACGGCCGCGGCGGCACCGAGCCAACCATCACCGACGCCAACGCCGTGCTTGGCTATCTCAATCCCGAAACCAAACTCGGCGACCGGATCGGCATCGACGTCCAGGCGGCCAGGCGCGTCATCGAGCCGATCGCGCGGGCGTTGGGGCTGAGCCTGACCGAAACGGCGCTCGGCATCATCAAGGTCGCCAACGCGACGATGGCCCGCGCGCTGCGCCGCGTCACGGTCGAGCGCGGCATCGACGGGCGCGACTGTACGCTGCTCGCCTTCGGCGGTGGTGGCCCCATGCATGCCGCGGGGCTTGCCGATCTCTACGGGATTGCGCAGGTCGTCGTGCCCAGCGCATCGAGCGCGTTCTCGGCGCTGGGCTGTCTCACCGCCGATTTCAGCTTCCTGCAGCAGCAAACCTTGCGCGCCGGTCTCGACGGCATCGATCTCGTACGTGTATCGGAGCGCATTGGGGCGCTCATCGACGATGCGTCGGCGCCGCTGATCGCCAACGGTGTCGCACAGGCGGAGATCGAAATCGAGCTGGTGGCGCTGATGCGTTACGCGGCGCAAAACGACGCCATTCCGGTCCCGCTCGCACTCCCGCTCGACGTGATCAGGCTCAAGAGCAATTTTCTGGCGCGGCATCACGAGCTGTTCGGCTATGCGACGAGCGAGCCCTGCGTCATCGAATCCGTGCGGGTACAGGCGCGCCGGCCGTCGACAACGGTGGTGAGCCGGCCGGCGACGGCGGCCAGGGCGATGTCGTCAGGCACGCGCCTCTGTTCGTTCGATGGCTTCCACGACATCGCGACAGGGATCATCGACCGTGCCTCGCTGGCCGACCCCGTCCGCGGCCCGGCCATCATTGAAGACGCCTGGTCCACCGTGGTGGTGCCGCCGGGCTGGCAGGCGAAGCCTGATGCCGCAGGCAATCTGTTCCTGACGCGGAGGGCAACATGAAGCTCGATCCGTTCGTCGTCGAGGTTATCAGGCACGGGCTCTCCGCTGCGGCCGAGGAAATGAGTCTGGTGATGACGCGGTCGGCGCGCTCGCCGCTGCTGCGCGAGGCCGGCGATTTGTCGTCGGCGATCACGGACGGCCATGGCGGCCTGGTCGGGCAGGGCCGCGACATCCCCATCCACCTTGGCGCGATGGCTTACACGGTCCCCGAATTGCTGAAGGTGGTGCCGCGCGACAGCCTGAACGACGGTGACGTCGTGATCTACAATGTCGGCGCGCTCGGCGGCAATCATCTCAACGACGTCAAGGTCGTGCGCCCCGTCTTCGTCGACGGCGAGATCGTGGCGTTCGCGGTCAGCCTCGCGCACTGGCCCGATATCGGCGGCACCTGGCCAGGCAGCTATTTTGCAAAAGCCATCGACACGTTCCAGGAGGCGATGCGCATCCCGCCGGTGCTGATCGCGACTGCAGCCGGCGTCAACGCGCCGATTGTGCAACTGCTCAAGGCCAATATCCGCGACCCCGAATCCGGCGAGGGCGATCTGCTTGCGCAGATCGCGGCGACCAAGGCCGGCGAGCGGCGCATCGTTGATCTCTGCCGCGAGCACGGCAAGGCGGTGTTCACGGCGACGCAGTCGCGCCTGCATGACCTCTCCGAAATCGAGATGCGCGAAGCGTTGCGCGCCTTGCCGGATGGCGTCTACGAAGGCGAGGACCATCTGGACGACGGCAGCGCGAACGACGCGCCCGCGCGTATCCACGTCAAGATTACCATTGCCGGCGACGAGGCGACCTTCGACCTTTCGGGGAGCTGTGACCGCGTCTCGAATTTCTGCAACACGACGCCGTTCATGGCGCGTTCGGCGGTCGCCTATGCCGCCCGCATCATGAGCGGGCGCGACATGCAGCAGAATGCCGGCGCGCTGCGCCCCCTGACCATTATCACCCGCCCGGGCTCGATCCTGGAGCCCGGCTGGTCGGCCTCCGTCGCCGCGGGCAACCACGAGACGTCGATGCGCATCGTCGATGCGATCTTCCGCGCCATGCAGGACACCATCCCCGAACGATTGTCCGCGGGCGGCGCGACCACTGCGGGCGTCCTGTTCTTTGCGCAGCCGCGGCAGGACGGTTCCTGGAAGATGCTCTACGAGGTCCACGGCGGCGGCGAAGGCGCGCGCCATGACCGGGCCGGCATCTCGGCAACCCGGGTGCATCTGTCCAACACCTCGAACACGCCGGTCGAGGTGATCGAGGCGAACTACGCGATCCGCCTCGAGCAGCAGGCCATCCGCCGGCAATCCGGCGGCGCCGGCGTCCACCGCGGCGGCGATGGAGTCGTGCGTGCTTACCGCATTCTGGCTCCGTCGATGCATCTGACCACCTGCATCGAGCGGATGGTGATTCCGCCGTTCGGCATGCAGGGCGGTGAACCCGGCAAGGCCTGTCGCATCTCGCTTGTCAGGCAGGGCGCAAACGTCGCGATCGACGGCAAATCCAACCTCGTGCTGCAGCACGGCGATCTCGTCACCGTCGAGACTTGTGGCGGCGGTGGCTACGGCGCTGAAGCTGCGGAGTGAGAGGATTGCGATGAGCAAATTATTGCGAACCGGACTGAACGCGGGCGAGAGCGCGCCTATGGCCGTGGTCGGCGGCGAGGGCGTCTATTTTCATCTTGCGGACGGCCGCAAGCTCATCGACGGCAGCAACACCGGCGGCGGTCTCGGTCACCGTCATCCCGCGATGGTGGAGGCGATCCGCCGCGCGGCGGATACGCCCGTGGTCAACGAGGGCTGGACCTGGGTCGGCCGCGAGCAGGCCGCCGACGATCTGATGGCCATCGCCTTTGCCGGCGAGGAGGATTGGGTCGGCGCGGTGCGATTCTGCATCAGCGGCAGCGAGGCCAACGACATGGCGCTGTCGCTCTGCCAGGCCTTGACGCAGCGCTCGGCGCTAGCGACGCGTGAGCGTGCCTATCACGGCATCACGGGCCTGTCGCGCAGCATGACCGTGCAGCCGCAATGGCATGGCGGCCTTGCGGTGCACTCCGGCGGCTCCAGGCTACCGGCGCCGATGGCGTCGGTGCGAATCCTGCCGGCGCCGGATGGTGCGATCTACGGTGGGCCGGCCAGCAACAAGCCGCCACGCGAATATCTGGCCGACGCCACGCGTTTGTTGTCGGATGCCGCCGCAACGATCATCGACTACACCCAGGGCGGCATCTATTACGACGGTGCCTATCAGGACGAGGTGGCGCGCTGCGCGCGACAAGCGGGCTCATACTGGATCGCCGACGAGGTCGTCACCGGCGCGGGCCGCGCCGGGCGCTGGTTCGCGTTTCAGGGCGCCGAAAGTCGCCCCGATATCGTGACGCTCGGAAAGTCGCTCGGCGGCGGCGCGGCCGCGGTGGCGGCGGTCGTGGTGTCGAAAGAGATCGTCGAGCGGTTGAATGGCACGAGCTGGCAAAACTACGGCACCTTGCGCGGCCATCCGATCAGCATGGCCGCCGTCAGTGCCTACCTGAAGGTCATCAGCGAAGAGAAGATTCTCGAGCATGTGAAGAGCCTCGAAAAGCTGTTCAGCCGCCGCCTGCTCGCGATCGCGCGGAAACATCCCAGCGTGCAGCGCGTGGCGGGGCAGGGGTTGCACTGGACGGTGGAGCTGCACGGACCGGACTGGCGCTCCTGGCACGCCGACACCACGGAAGTGCCGATCGCCTCGCGCGTCGCGACGCGGGCGCTGGAAGCCGGCGCGGTGATCGGAACCAGTGGCGAGCAGGTTTCGCTGTTCCTGGCACCGCCGCTCGTCATTTCGGAGCACGAGGCCGACCAGCTTCTGGACGCGCTCGATCATGGCCTCGATGTTGCCGACGAGGAGCACCGATGAGCGCCGATCGCGCCACAAAAACTGTCCAACCCATCCGGCTGGAAACCTTCGGCGGTGCCGCGTTACGCTGCACGCGCCGGCAATTCGTTGAAGCTTTCACTTCCTCCAAGAGATCACCGGGAAATCGCTGATGCGTATCGTCAATGTTGCCGCCGCCCAGATGGGTCCGATCCAGAAGGCCGACAGCCGCGAGGTCGTGGTCAAGCGCATGATCGCGCTGATGGACGAAGCCAAGAGCAAGGGCGCCGATTTGATCGTCTATCCGGAACTGGCGCTGACGACATTCTTTCCGCGCTGGTACGCGGAGGACCGCGCCGAGTTCGACATCTGGTTCGAGCGTGAGATGCCGAACGCGGCGACGAAGACGCTATTCGAGCGCGCAGCGCAGCACCAGATGGCGATGAACTTCGGCTATGCGGAGCTGACACCGGACGGCCATCACTTCAACACGGCGATCCTGACCGACAAGTCCGGCAAGATCGTCGGCAAATATCGCAAGGTTCATCTGCCCGGCCATGTGGAGTACGACACCAAGCGCTCGCACCAGCATCTGGAGAAACGCTATTTCGAGCCGGGCGATCTCGGCTTCAACGTCTGGCGTGAGCTGGGTGGCATCATCGGCATGGCCATCTGCAACGATCGGCGCTGGCCGGAGACTTATCGCGTGATGGGCCTGCAGGGCGTCGAGATGGTGCTGATCGGCTACAACACGCCCTCCGTCAACGCGGAGCGGAGCGAGGAGGGCGTCGAGAAGCGCCTGTTTCACAACCGCCTTTCCGTGCAGGCCGGCGCCTATCAGAATTCGACCTGGGTGGTCGCGGTGGCCAAGGCCGGCAATGAGGATGGCCACCCGCTGTTCGGCGGCAGCCTGATCGTCGATCCCAACGGCGAGATCGTTACTGAAGCCAGGACGGAGGACGATGAGCTCCTGCTCCATCCCTGCGATCTCGATGCCACAAATTTCGGCAAGACCACGATCTTCAATTTCGCGCAGCATCGCCGGATCGAGCATTACGGCCTGATCACCAGCCAAACCGGCGCGGTGCCGCCGCCGGAGAAATGACGCCGATGTCGGATAATGGCATTTCCTTGCGCGAGCTTGATCCGCGCGATCGCTACAAGCTGCTCTGCGGCGTAATCGTGCCGCGGCCGATCGCGCTGGTGACGACATTGGACGAGAACGGGGCGGTCAATGCGGCCCCGTTCAGCTTCTTCAACGTGTTCTCCGAGAGCCCCGCGCTGATCGTGCTCGGCCTTCAGCACAAGCCGGATCACTCGCCGAAGGATACCACCCGCAACATCCATCGCGGCGGCGAGTTCGTCGTGCACATGGTGGACGAGGCGCTGTCGGTCGCGATGAACGATTGCGCGGTCGATTTCCCTTCGGGCGACAGCGAGGTCGCGGCGACCGGGCTTGCGACGCTTCCCTCCGTCGATGTGAAAGTGCCGCGCCTCGCCGCTGCACCCTTCGCGCTCGAATGCCGGCGTCATGTCGTGCTGAACTTCTCGCCCGACCGGGAGCTGCTGGTTGGCGAGGTGCTCAGGATTCACGCTCGCGAGGGCCTGGTCGACGAGGCCAACATGTATGTCGATCTCGACGCTTACCGGCCGATCGGCCGCATGTTCGGCAATCTCTACACGACCCAACGGGATGTTTTTTCGCTGACGCGCGAGAGCCATGCGCAATGGCGCGCGCGGCAGGACGCCAAAGAGCTGAAGGACGCCTAGTGAGCCGAGAACTGCACCGTGCCCAGCGCCATCGTGACGGCCGCCTGTGTCGGGTCGATCACGGGAATGCCCAGCGCGTCTTCGAGCGGGCGGCGATGGCGCGCCATGCCGGCGCAGCCCATCACGATGGCGCGGGCGCCGTCCTGGTCGCGCAGCGCACGGCCGATTTCGATCATCTTCGCCAGCGTGCCTTCGCCCGAGGCGGTCTCGGCAACGCTCATGTTGAGCGGCCGCTCGCCGGCGAGGCGATCGGTCAATCCCATCTGCCTGAGATAGCGCATGTGGCGCGGGATCGAGCGCTGCGCGATGGCGATGACGCCGAACGTTTCGGCGCGGGCGAGCGCGGTCAGCACGCCGCACTCGGCAATGCCGAATACCGGCCGTTCCGTGCCTTCGCGGCAGACCTGAAGGCCGGGATCGCTATAGCAGGCGATGACGAATGCCGAAGAGCTGTTGTCGCTTTCGACCAGCCGTCGCAGCGGCATCGCGACGCCGTCGACGTCGGCCTGGCTCTCAATGCCGAACGGACCCTCTGCCAGCGACTGGCAGACCAGTTCCGGCCCACCCTCGAAACCGAGCGGCCTCAAGGCCTCCTCCAGCCCTTGCGTGACTGCAGGGTTGGAGTTCGGATTGATGACGAGAATGCGTGGCCGGGACATGATGGTCTTCCTACGAAACGGAGATCATTTGCCCAAAGCCTATCACGGAGTGCCTCATGACTGAACCCACCTACGACCTGATCATCCGCGGCGGACGCGTCGCCACCACCACCGATGTCTTCGAGGCTGACGTTGCCATCTCCGGCGAGACCATCGCGGCGATCGGCCGCGGACTTCCGGCGGCCAGGCGCGAGATCGATGCGCGCGGCAAGTTGGTGCTGCCTGGCGGCGTCGACAGCCACGCCCATATCGAGCAGCTGTCGGCCGCCGGCATCATGAATGCCGACACGTTCGAGAGCGCGACGGTCTCTGCCGCCTTCGGCGGCACCACCACGGTGATCCCATTCGCCGCCCAGCATGTCGGCATGAAATTGCCGCAGGTGGTGGAGGATTATCACGCGCTGGCGAAGAAGGGCGCCGTGATCGACTACGCCTTTCACATGATCATTGCGGACGCGACCAAGGAGACGGTCGAAGAGCATATTCCGGCGCTGGTGAAGCAGGGCCACGCCTCGATCAAGATCTTCATGACCTATGACCGGCTCAAGGTCGACGACGAGCCGTTGCTCGACATCCTGCTCGCGGCGCGCCAGTCCGGCGCGATGCTGTGCGCCCATGCCGAGAACCACGGCATCATCGCCTGGATGGTGAAGCGGCTGCTCGCGCGCGGCTACACCATGCCGAAATACCACGCCGTCAGTCATGCCCGTGTGTCGGAAGCGGAAGCTTTCACCCGGCTGATCGGCATGGCGGCGCTGATCGACCAGCCGATCATGATCTTCCATGTCTCGACCGCCGGAGGCGCCAAGGTGATCCGCGACTCCCGCGGGCAGGGGCTGAAGGTGTTCGCGGAGACTTGTCCGCAATATCTGTTCCTCACCGCCGCCGATCTCGACAAGCCTGGCTCGGAAGGCGCCAAATGGATGTGCAGCCCGCCACCGCGCACGCATGCAGATCAGGAGGCGCTGTGGCAGTCGCTGGCGCTCGGCGACCTCCAGACCATCTCGTCGGATCACGCGCCCTATCGCTTTGACGAGACCGGCAAGCTGCGCGCCGGCCCTAATCCAAATTTCAAGCAGGTCGCGAACGGCCTGCCGGGACTGGAGCTGCGGCTGCCGCTGCTGTTCGACGCGATGGTCTCGAAGGGGCGGCTGGGCCTGGAAAAGTTCGTCGAGCTGACCTCGACCGCGCCCGCCAAGATCTACAATCTGCACCCGCGCAAGGGCTCGATCGCGGTCGGCGCCGATGCCGATATCGCGATCTGGGATCCCAACCGAGAGACCGTGATCGCCGACGAGATGATGCACGACCTCGCCGGCTACACGCCGTTCGCGGGCCGCAAGCTGAAGGGCTGGCCGGTGTCGGTGCTGTCGCGCGGCCGCGTGATCGTCGACGGCGACAAGTGCCTCGCGAGCGCCGGCAGCGGAAAATTCCTGGCGCGCAGCGGCGGCGAGGCGGCGAAGCCGACGGGCCGGCTGGTCGCCGACATGGATCCGGAACGGAATTTCGGGGCCAAACTGCTGTGATCGTGGATCGCGCGCGATGAAGATCGTCATCTTCGGCGGCACCGGCTTTGTCGGCCTCAACCTCGCCGAGGTGCTGCTCGCGCGCGGGCACGAGGTGATGCTGTATGATCGCGCGCCGCTGCCGAAGACTGCGCAGCGATCGCTGGCCGATCGTCGCGAGCGGCTCAAGGTCGTTCAGGGCGACATCACCGACGCCGAGGCCATCGAGGCCCTCATCGCCGGGGGCTGCGATGCGATCGTGCTCGGCGCTGCGGTCACCGCGGGCGATGACCTCGAACGCGCATCGCCGGCGCGCGTTCTCGAGATCAACGTGATGGCGCAGATTCCGATCCTGCAAGCCGCGATCCGCCATGGTGTTCGCCGCGTCGTCAATCTCTCGTCGGCATCGGCTTACGGCGCTGCGGGCCAGCGCTGTCAGGTGCTCGACGAGGAAACGCCCTGCGATCCCGTCTCGTTCTACGCCATCAGCAAGTTCACCTCGGAGCACTCCGTGGCACGCCATGCCGAGCTCTTTGGCGGCGACTTCCTCAGTGTCCGCTTGAGTGCCGTGTTCGGTCCGTGGGAGCGACCCGGCTCAGTGCGCGATACGCCAAGCCTCCAGTTCCAGATTCTCGCCGAGTTCGCCCGCGGTGAGCCGGCGCTCCTTCCCGCGCCGGGCACCAAGGATTGGACCTACGCGCCCGACGCCGCCGAAGCGGTGGCGGTGCTGATCGAGGCCGAGCGGCCGCGCCGCCGGCTCTACAACATCTCCAGTGGTGCGGCCTGGTCGGCGCTGCAATGGGGCGAGGCGTTTGCGGCCCTGCATCCTGGGCTGGTGTGTCGGCTCGCGTCTCCTGGAGAAAAGACCTTCATCAAGCTCCATGGCGGGGATCGGGTGCCGCTGTCGGTCGAGCGGATGGCCGATGAGTTCGGCTGGCGCGCCCGGTTCGGCTGCGCGGAGTCGGCCGCTGCGATGAGCGCTTGGTGGATGCAGCACAAGGATGGGATCTGACATGCGGCTGCAGGGGCGCACGGCCATTATCACCGGAGCGGGCTCGGGCATCGGCCGCGCCAGCGCAAAGCTGTTCGCAGAGGAAGGCGCACGTCTCGCTCTGGTCGATCGCGACGCCGCAGGGCTCGAAGAGACGTTGCGCTTGGTGGGCGAGGCCACGACGCATATCGGCGACGTCGGCGATGCCGCATTCGCCAAGACTGTCGTAAGCGACGTCGTCTCTCGGCACGGCCGGCTCGACATCCTGATGACGGCGGCCGGATTTTCCGTCGGCGGCACGGTGCTGACCACGGATCCGGACGATTGGGATGCCGTGTTCCGCACCAATGTCGGTGGCACCTGGCTGTGGGCGCGGGCCGCGGTGCCGCAGATGCAGCGGCAGAACAGCGGCTCCATCATCACGCTGGCCTCGCAACTCGCGATCGCCGGCGGCAAGGGCAACAGTGCCTACATCGCTGCCAAGGGCGCCATCGTCAGCCTCACCCGCACGATGGCGGTGGATTTCGCCACCGACGGCATCCGCGTCAACGCCATCGCGCCGGGTGCGATCGACACGCCGATGCTTCGCCGCAGCTTTGCCCGGCATGGCAACGCCGACGAGGTGCGCGAAGCCTCCCGCAACCGCCATGCCATGAAGCGGGTCGGCGTGGCTGAGGAGATCGCGCAGACCGCGCTGCATCTGGCGAGCGACGCATCCTCGTTCACGACCGGCACGGTGATGGTGGTCGACGGGGGATGGCTCGCGGCATGAGTGATGCGCTGACACAGCTCGAAGCGGGCATTCGCGCCGATCTCGCGCGGATCGCGCATCCCGGCGCCGCCTGGCTCGAACCGAAGATGGGCCCGGACTGCAAGCCCGCGCTGGACGTGCTCATCGTCGGCGCTGGCCAATCCGGCGTGGCGATCGGCTTCGGTCTGATGCGCTCCCGCGTCAGCAACATCCTGCTGCTCGACAAGGCCGCGGAGGGGATGGAGGGGCCGTGGCTGACCTATGCCCGCATGCCGACCTTGCGCAGCCCGAAGGACTATACGGGGCCCGACCTCGATATCCCGAGCCTGACCTATCAGTCCTGGCATGAAGCCCGCTTGGGCAAGGAGAGCTGGCAGGGGCTTGGCCTGATCGAGCGCGGCCATTGGGCGGACTATCTGCTCTGGCTGCGACGCACGATAGACCTGCCTGTGCGCAACGGCTGCGAGCTTCTGAAGATTGCGCCAGCGGCCGACGGCCTGCTGGCTGCCGTCGTGAAAAGTGCCGATGGCGTCGAGACGCTCCATGCGCGCAAGATCGTGCTGGCGACGGGACAGGAGGGCATGGGCGGCTGGATGATCCCGGAGCCGCTGCGCGATTTGCCGGCACGTTCGGTCGCAACCGTCGCCGACGAGATCGATTTCGAAAACCTTCGCGGCAAGCGCGTCGCCGTAATCGGTGCCGGCGCATCCGCCTTCGACAATGCGGCCACGGCGCTGGAGGCGGGCGCCAGTGAGGTGCACCTGCTCTGTCGGCGCGCGCAGATCCAGGTGATCCAGCCCTATCGCTGGCTGACCTTCCGCGGCTTTCTGCGCCATCTCAGCGATCTCGACGATGCCTGGCGCTGGCGCTTCATGCGCACCATCCTCGAAATGCGGGAAGGATTCCCGCAAGCAACCTATGACCGCTGCGCGCGCCACGCCAATTTCACGTTGCATGAGGGCGCGCCGATCGAGGCCGCGTGCGCGACCGGAAAAGGTATTGAATTGCACACGCCGCTTGGCGCCATAGCGGCGGACTTCGTCATCTGCGGCACCGGCATCGATATGAACTTTGCCGCGCGCGGCGAGCTCGGTCGATTTTCTGGCAATATCGCGACCTGGGCCGACCGTTACCAGCCGCCGGACCACGAGCGCAACGCGCGGCTCGGCCGCTTCCCTTATCTCGCCGACGATTACGCCTTCACCGAACGCGTGCCGGGCGAGACGCCGTGGATCTCCGACATCCATCTGTTCGCCATCGCCTCGACCATGAGTTTCGGCCCGTCGGGGTCATCTATCAACGCGATGACGACGGCCGTGCCGAAGCTGGTCCACGGCCTGACGCGTGGCCTGTTCCGCGCCGATGTTGCGCGGCACTGGGCCTCGCTCAGCGCCTACGACGTGCCGCAGGCCGTGGTCACGCGGAGGGCGGGAAAAATAGGAGAAGCGCGATGATCATCCATGCGCCGCCGCGACGATGCGCCTCTGCGAGACTGGCGCGCAACTTGCTTCTTTCTTAACCTGCCTTGTTGACGTTGTTGTCGAAATCTTGGGGAAAACGAATGCGTTTTGTGTCTTTCAGGCCGGCGTCCTCCGTGCTCGCCGCCACTGCGCTGTTGCTCGTCGCCACCGCGCCTTCGCAGGCGCAAACCCGGGCGGAGACGCTGCGCTATGTCACCGGCGCATCCGTCAACACGCTCGATCCCAACATCCCCGGCTCGACGCGGGAATCGTTCGCGCTGAGCATGAGCACCTATGACCGGCTGGTGGCGTTCGGCCGCAAGCAGCTCAACGGCAAATGGGTGTTCGATCTCGACAAGATCACCGGCGAGCTCGCCGAATCCTACGACGTCAGTCCCGACGGGTTGAAGCTGACCTTCCGCCTGCGCAAGGACGCAAAATTCCAGGACGGCTCGCCGGTCACGGCGGAGGACGTCAAATGGTCGCTCGATCGCTGCGTCACCGCGCCGATCCTCGGCAAGGCGCAGCTGCTTACGGGCTCGTTGACGTCGGCCGACCAGTTCAAGGTGATCGATCCTCTCACCATCGAGGTGACGTTGCCGAAGCCCGACAAGCTCGCGCTGCCGAACCTCGCCACCGTCTATCCCATGATCATCAATTCGAAGGTAGCGAAGGAGCACGCGACCGCGGATGATCCCTGGGCCACCGCCTGGCTGAAGGAGCACACCGCCGGCAGCGGCGCCTATGTGATCGAGACGTTCAAGCCGGGCGAGCAGGTGATCGTCAAGCGCAACGAGGCCTGGAATCGCGGTTCGCCCGATAAGCCGGCGTTCTTCAAGCGCGTGATCATCCAGTCGGTGCCGGAGCCGGCGACGCGCGCTAATCTGGTCGAGCGCGGCGATGCCGATCTCGTGGTCGATCTCCAGGCCAGCGACGTGCAGTCGCTGGAGGCCAAGGGCAAGCTGAAGGTGATCTCGACCCCGCAATACAATTCGATCACCTTCGTCTCGATGAACAACCAGATCCCGCCCTTCGATAACGTCAATGTCCGCCGCGCCGTCGCCTTCGCGCTGCCCTATGACGACATGTTCAAGGCCGCTCTGTTCGGCCGCGGCGCGCCGCTGTTCGGTGCGAGCTGGCCGGACGGCAAGCCGCTGAACGGCATCTATCCGTTCCAGCAGCCCGTCAAGATCGACCTCGACAAGGCCAGGGAATATCTCAAGGCCGCAGGGCTCCCCGAGGGCTTCTCGACCACCTTCAGCTTCAACGTCGGCCAGGCCTCGACCGCCGAGCCGATGGCGGCGCTGGTCAAGGAGTCGCTTGCCAAGATCGGGATCAAGGTCGACATCCAGAAGCTGCCCGATGCGCAGATGTCGACGCAGATCAACGAGAAGAAGCTGCCCTTTTACACCGAAGGCATCGTCGCGTGGCTGCCGTCCACGGACTACTTCTACCGCAACTTCTACACCGGCAATCAGCGCTGGAATTACAGCTCGATCAACAACCCGGACCTTGCCGCGATCGCGCAGGAAGCCCGCTTCGAGCCGGATAAGGCGAAGTACGAGGAAGCAGGCCGCAAGCTCAACGCGATGCATTTCGATTTGATGCCGCAAATCATGCTGTGGCAGCCGAATCAGGATGCGGTGATGGCGTCCTCGATCGAGGGCTACACCTACGAGTTCCACCGCCAGGTCGACTATCGCGACGTCAGCCGCAAGTGATAGCGTCAGTCCAAAGGAGCTCTAGAAGGTGAGGACCGGACTTGGCGCAACGATGGTGCGGGCGGGCAGGCGGCTGCTGTCGTCGCTGCCGGCGCTGTTCGGTGTTCTGGTCTTCACTTTCCTCCTGATGCGCGTCCTGCCCGGCGACCCCGCGGTGTTCTTCGCCTCCGGACCCAATGCCGGCAAGGAGGAGATCGAGCAGATCCGCAAGCAGATGGGGCTCGACAAATCGGTGCCGGAGCAGCTCGTGTTCTATCTCTCCGACATCGGCCGCGGCAATCTCGGCCGCTCCATGATGACCGGGCAGCCGGTGCTGAAGGATCTGCGCGAGCGGCTGCCGGCCTCGCTCGAGCTCACCTTCACCGCGCTCCTGATCGCGCTGATCGCCGCGGTGCCGCTCGGCGTGGTCGCGGCCTTGAAGCCGGGCTCGGTCGTCGATCACGGCGTCCGGCTGTTCTGCGCGCTCGGCGTCTGCGTGCCGACCTTCGTGTCGGGCCTGCTACTGATCTACGTCTTCTACTATCTGCTCGGCCTTGCACCTGATCCGACGGGGCGGATCGACGTTTTTACTTCGCTGCCGCCGCAGCATACCGGGTTTCTCTCGATCGACTTCCTGCTCGCCGGTGATTTCGAGGGCTGGTGGGCGGCCTGCAAGCAATTGATCCTGCCGGCGGTGAGCATGGCGCTGTTCGTGATCGCGCCGCTGGCGCGGATCACGCGTGCCTCGATGCTGGTCTCGCTCGGCAGCGACTTCGTGCGCACCGCGCGCTCGGTCGGGTTGTCCTGGCGCAAGGTGGTCGTGACCTACGCCCTGCGCAATGCGATCCTGCCCGTGATCACCATTGCCGGCATCGTGTTCTCGACCATGCTGGGCGCCAATGTGCTGGTCGAGAAGGTGTTCTCCTGGCCGGGCGTTGCCTCCTACGCGCTCGATGCGCTGCTGTCCTCCGACTATGCGCCGGTGCAGGGTTTTGTGCTGCTGATGGCCAGCCTGTTCGTGCTGGTCAATCTGGTCGTGGACATCTGCTACGGCATCGCCGATCCCAGGGTGTCGATCGGATGACCAGCGCAACTCTCCGTCATTCGGTCTGGATCCTGCGCGGCAACCCGCTCACCGCCGTTGCCGCCACCGGTGTACTCCTGTTCGTGCTGGTTGCGATCTTCGGACCGTGGATCGTGCCTTACGATCCCGTAGCCTCCAACGTCTCGGAGGCGTTGCTGCCGCCGAGCGCGGCGCACATCGCCGGCACCGACCAGCTCGGACGCGACGTGTTCAGCCGTCTCATCATCGCCGCGCGTCTTGATCTCGCCATTGCGGTCTCGGCCGTCGGCATCTCCTTCGCGATTGGTGCCGTGGTCGGATCGTTCTGTGGCTATGCCGGCGGTCGGCTCGATCGCGGCGTCGGCCGCTTCGTCGACGTGATGATGGCCTTTCCGCTGTTCGTGCTGGCGATGGCCATGGTCGCAGCCCTCGGCAACCGGATCGAGAACATCGTGATCGCAACCGCGATCATCAATCTTCCCTTCTACATCCGCTTCGCGCGGGCCGAGGTCAATGTCCGCCGGAATGTTGGTTGGGTCGAGGCGGCGCGGGCCTGCGGCGAGAGCCATTTCTCGGTGGTGCTGCGCTTCCTGCTGCCGAACATCCTGCCGGCGATGGCGGTGCAGATCTCGCTCAACCTCGGCTGGGCCATTCTCAACGCCGCGGGCCTGTCCTTCATCGGTCTGGGCGTCAAGCCGCCGACGCCGGAATGGGGCATCATGGTCGCGGAAGGTGCGCGCTTCATCTCGACCGGGCGCTGGTGGCTGGTCGCATTTCCGGGGCTGGCGCTGATGATGGCCGTGCTGTGCTTCAACCTCCTCGGGGACGGGATGCGGGACATTCTCGACCCCCGCATGCGCACATGAGCCAGGCGCTGCTCAGCATTGACGACCTCCACGTCGCGTTCTCGACGCGTCGCGGCATGGTCGAGGCCGTGCGCGGCGCGACGCTCACGGTCGAGAAGGGCGAGATGCTCGGCCTTGTCGGCGAGAGCGGCTCGGGCAAGTCGGTGACCGGCTTTGCCACGACGCGGCTGCTCGACGCGGCCGGCCGCGTTACCCGCGGCAAGATCCTGTTTCGCGGGCAGGACGTGACCAAGCTCAGGGGCGATGACCTTCGTCAGCTCCAGGGCGCCGCCATGTCGATGATCTTCCAGAACCCGCGGGCGGCGCTCAATCCGATCCGGGCCATCGGCCTGCAGATCGCGGACGCGATCCTCACCCATAAGCGCATCTCGAAAGAGGCAGCGCGGGGCGAGGCGCTGGATTTGCTGCGCGCCGTTCAGATCCGCGAGCCCGAGGCGCGGAT
The DNA here is from genome assembly GCF_013408065.1 of Bradyrhizobium sp. IAR9. Classification (NCBI taxonomy): domain Bacteria; kingdom Pseudomonadati; phylum Pseudomonadota; class Alphaproteobacteria; order Hyphomicrobiales; family Nitrobacteraceae; genus Bradyrhizobium; species Bradyrhizobium sp. IAR9. The sequence continues at coordinate 1,106,276 of NZ_JACBZW010000001.1, read as the reverse complement.
GAACGCCTATCCGCACGAGCTTTCCGGCGGCATGTGCCAGCGCGTCATGATCGCGATCGCGATCTCCTGCAATCCCGCGCTGCTGATCGCGGACGAGCCGACCACCGGCCTCGACGTCACCACGCAGAAGGTGGTGATGGATCTCCTGGCAGATATCGCCGCCGCGCGCGGCATGGCCACGATCCTGATCACGCACGATCTCGGGCTTGCGGCGCGCTATTGCCGCCGTATTGCCGTGATGGAACGTGGCCGCATCGTCGAGGAAGCGAGTCCCAGGACACTCTTCAGCGCGCCGCAGCATGCCTATACCAGGCGCCTGGTCGCGGCATCGCCGACCGCGACGTCCCGTATCGAAGACCTTGTGACGGATGAGGAGAGGGAGCGCTACGCGACTGTCGTCGGCAAGCCCCGAGCGGAGCTCGCGCACGGCACGCCGCCGCTCCTGGAGGTGCGAAAACTGGCAAAGCGTTTCGACCAGGGCTCTGCTGCCGTGGCCGACTTCTCGATGACGATGGCCGGTGGCGAGAGCGTCGGTCTCGTCGGCGAGTCCGGGTCCGGCAAGAGCACGACGTCGCGGATGATCTGCCGGCTGATCGACCAGAGCGAAGGCGACATCGTGTTCGACGGGCATTCGATCGGTCACGTGGCCTCGCGCGATTTTCACCGCTCGCCCTTGCGCAAAGACATCCAGATGGTGTTCCAGGATCCGAACGAGAGCCTCAATCCGCGCTTTACGGCCTTCGATTGTATCGCCCACCCCCTAATCCGGCTTGGCGGCATGCGGGCGGGTGAGGCGCTGCGCGAACGGGTGGAAGAATGCGCGGAGCGGGTCGGGCTCCCGCTCGATCTGTTGCCGCGCTTTCCGCACCAGCTCTCCGGCGGCCAGAAGGCCCGCGTCGGCATCGCCCGCGCTATCGCCTGCCGGCCGCGGCTGCTGGTGCTGGACGAGCCGACTGCCGCGCTCGACGTCTCGGTGCAGGCGGTTGTGCTGCAACTGCTCGACCGCCTCAGGCGCGAGAACGACATCGCGCTGCTGTTCGTCAGCCACGATCTCAACGTGGTGCGCATGCTTTGCGACCGCACCATCGTGCTGCGCAATGGCGGAATCGTCGAGCAGGGCGAGAGCCGGGCGCTGTTCGACAATCCGAAGACGGACTACACGCGCAAGCTGGTCGAGGCCATCCCGCATATCGAGACTGGCGAGATGCTGGCGGCAGCTCTGTGAGGCCTGGGCCGGCCCAAAAGACATTGAGATCCCGCTGGCGAAGGTCCGGTTAGTGGCATACCATTTGCACGCCAACGGGTTCTGGTTTCACCTGCTCTTGGCCAACGATGGCCGGCATCACGGCATTAACGGGAGGACTTCATGGATCGCAGGACCGTATTGAAGGGACTGGCTGGCGCGGGCGGTCTGGCATTGACGGGCCTCTCGGCCCCGGCGATCGCGCAGGGCGCATCAGCCCGCACCCTCCGCTTCGTGCCGCAAGCCAATCTCGCCAATTTCGATCCGATCTGGGGCACGCAATATGTCGTGCGCAATGCCGCCGCGCTGGTCTGGGACACGCTTTACGGCATCGACGCGCAGCTGCAGCCGCAGCGGCAGATGGTCGAGTCCGAGGAGACTTCGGACGACGGCAAGATCTGGACGTTCAAGCTGCGCCCCGGTCTCAAGTTCCACGACGGCGAGCCGGTGCTGAGCAAGGATGTCGTCGCGAGCCTGTCGCGCTGGGCTGCGCGCGATCCGATGGGCCTGATGATCCTCGCCAACCAGCAGGAATTGACCGTCGTCGACGACCGCACCTTCAAATGGGTCTTGAAGCAGCCCTTTCCGAAAATGCTCTACGCGCTCGCCAAGAACAACGCGCCGTGCTCCTTCGTCATGCCCGAGCGCATTGCCAAGACGGATCCGTTCAAGCAGATCACCGAGTATGTCGGCTCCGGGCCGATGAAGTTCGCCAAGAGCGAATGGGTGCCAGGCGCCAAGGCCGTGTTCGAGAAGTTCGCCGACTACGTGCCGCGCCAGGAGAAGCCGTCGTGGCTCGCAGGCGGCAAGCAGATGCAGCTCGATCGCATCGAATGGATCGTGATGCCGGATCCGGCCACCGCGGCGGCCGCGTTGCAGAACGGTGAAGTCGACTGGTGGGAGAATCCGATCGCCGATCTCGTGCCCGTGCTGAAGAAGAACAAGAACATCAGCGTCGATATCGGCGATCCCCTCGGCAATATCGGCTCGTTCCGCATGAACCATCTGTTCGCGCCGTTCAACGACGTGCGGGCGCGGCGCGCGGTGCTGATGGCCATGAGCCAGGAAGACTACATGCGCGCGATCGTCGGCGACGACAACGCATTGTGGAAGGCGCTGCCCGGCTTCTTCACGCCGGACACCCCGCTCTACAGCGAGCTCGGCGGCGAGATCCTGAAGGGCAAGCGCGATCTCGAAGCGGCCAAGAAGCTGCTGGCCGAAAGCGGCTATTCCGGCCAGCCGGTGACTTGCTTGGTGGCGCAGGATCAGCCGATCACCAAGGCGCAAGGCGACGTCACCGCGGATCTCCTGAAGCGGCTCGGCATGAATGTCGACTTCGTCGCGACCGACTGGGGCACGGTCGGCTCGCGCCGCGCGGCGAAGACGCCGCCCGGGCAGGGTGGCTGGAACATGTTCCACAGCTGGCATGCCGGCGCCGACTGCATCACGCCCGCCGCCTACACCGCCATCCGCGCCAATGGCGAGAAGGCCTGGTTCGGCTGGCCCAATAGCCCGACTACCGAGAAGGAGATCACGACCTGGTTCGACGCCAAGAATCTCGAGGAGGAGAAGGCGGCGATCGGGCGGGTCAACAAGGCCGCGCTCGAGGATGTCGTCTATGCGCCGACCGGCTTCTTCCTGACCTACACGGCCTGGCGCAAGAACGTCTCCGGCATCACCAAGGGGCCGCTGCCGTTCTTCTGGGGCGTGTCGAAGTCTGCATGATCGTCCGTTGAGGCCAGATGCTCTCCTACATCCTCCGTCGCATCGTCGCGACCCTGCCGGTCATGGCCATCGTCGCGCTGTTCGTGTTCAGCCTGCTCTACATCGCGCCGGGCGATCCCGCCGTGGTGATCGCGGGCGACCAGGCGAGCCCGGAGGATGTGGAGCGCATCCGCCAGAGCCTCGGTCTCGATCGCCCCTTCCTGGTCCAGTTCGGAAGCTGGGTCTGGCGTATCCTGCACGGCGATCTCGGCACCTCGATCTTCACCAATTTGCCGGTCTCGGCGATGATCGGGCAGCGCCTCGGACCGACGCTGTCGCTGATGATCGTCACGCTGCTGCTCACGATCGTGGTGGCGGTGCCGCTCGGCGTGGTGGCGGCCTGGAAGGCCGGCAGCCTGATCGACCGCGTCATCATGGGCTTCGCCGTGTTCGGCTTCTCGCTGCCCGTGTTCGTGGTCGGCTACATGCTCGCCTACATCTTCGCGCTCGAGCTCGAATGGCTGCCGGTGCAGGGCTATACGCCCCTCAACCAAGGCTTCTGGCCCTGGCTCGAGAACCTGATCCTGCCGGCGATCGCGCTCGGCTGCGTCTACATTGCCCTGGTCGCGCGCATCACCCGCGCCGCCATGCTCGAAGTGTTGCAGCAGGACTATATTCGCACCGCCAAGGCCAAGGGCCTCGGGCAGGGCGGCATCCTGTTCATTCACGCGCTGAAGAACGCGGCGGTGCCGATCGTGACCGTGATCGGGATCGGCATCGCGCTGCTGATCGGCGGCGCGGTGGTGACCGAGAGCGTGTTCGCGATTCCCGGCCTCGGCCGGCTCACGATCGATGCCATCCTGCGCCGTGACTATCCCGTCATCCAGGGCATCGTCCTGCTGTTCAGCTTCGTCTACGTCCTCGTCAATCTGATGATCGACGTCATTTACACGCTCGTTGACCCGAGGATCCGCTATTGACCGATACGACCGTCAATCCGCAATCGCTTCCGGCCGGCCTCGTCCTAGCGCCACAACTGCCTGAAATCCTGCGGCCGGTCACGATCCGGCGCGGCTTCGTCGGATTCTTGCGCGGCCATCCGACGGTCGCGATCGGCGGCGCGCTGCTGCTGGCGCTCGTCCTGATCGCGATCTTTGCGCCCTATCTCTGGACGGTCGACCCGACCGCGCTCGCCCCCGCCAAGCGCACCCGGGCGCCGTCGGCCGATTTCTGGTTCGGCACCGACGTACTCGGCCGCGACATCTATTCACGCGTACTGTTCGGTGCGCGGGTCTCGCTCACGGTCGGCCTGTCGGTCGCTATCTTCGCATCCGTGGCCGGCCTGGCCATCGGCATGGTCTCCGGCTTCATCCGCTGGGCCGACGGCATCCTGATGCGGTTCATGGACGGCTTGATGTCGATCCCGCCGATCCTGCTGGCGATCGCGCTGATGGCGCTGACGCGGGGGAGCGTCGGAAACGTCATCCTCGCCATCACCGTTGCCGAGATCCCGCGCGTTTCGAGGCTCGTGCGCAGCGTGGTGCTGTCGCTGCGCGAGCAGCCTTATGTGGATGCCGCAATCGCCTGCGGCACGCGCACGCCGATGATCATCCTGCGCCACATCCTGCCCAATACGCTTGCGCCCATGCTGGTGCAGGCGACCTATATCTGCGCCAGTGCCATGATCACCGAGGCGATCCTGTCCTTCATCGGCGCCGGCACGCCGCCGACCATTCCGTCCTGGGGCAACATCATGGCCGAGGGCCGCGCGCTGTGGCAGGTCAAGCCCTACATCGTGTTCTTTCCGGCGGCCTTCCTCTCGGTCACCGTGCTTGCGGTGAATCTACTCGGCGACGGTCTCCGCGATGCGCTCGATCCGCGCATGGCCAAGCGTCTCTGACCGGGGTTGATCACGATGGCGCTGCTCGAAGTCGAAAACCTCCAGACCCACTTTCGTACCCCCGGCGGCATCAACCGCGCGGTGGACGGGGTGTCCTTCCATGTCAACGAGGGCGAGACGCTCGCCATCGTCGGTGAATCCGGCTGCGGCAAGTCGGTGACATCGATGTCCTTGATGCGGCTGATCCCGGAGCCGCCGGGCAGGATCGCAGGCGCGATCCGCTTTGCAGGGAGAGACCTGCTGCAACTCTCCGATCGCGAGATGCGCGCGATCCGCGGCAACGACATCTCGATGATCTTTCAGGAGCCGATGACGAGCCTCAATCCGGTGCTGACCGTCGGCCGGCAGATCCGCGAGACCTTGATGATCCATCAGGGCCTGGACAAGCAGGCCGCCGAGGCGCACGCGATCGAGATGCTGACGCTGGTTGGCATCCCCGAGCCGAAACGCCGCGTGCGCGAATATCCGCACCAGCTCTCCGGCGGCATGCGCCAGCGCGTCATGATCGCGATTGCGCTGGCCTGCAATCCCAAGCTTCTCATTGCCGACGAGCCGACCACCGCGCTCGACGTGACGATCCAGGCGCAGATCCTGAAGCTGATGCTGGACCTCAAGCGCCGGGTCGGCGCCGCCATCATCCTGATCACCCACGATCTCGGCGTCGTCGCCGAAATCGCCGAGCGCGTCATGGTGATGTATGCGGGCCGCAAGGTCGAGGAGGCGCCGGTGGCCGAACTGTTCCGCGCGCCGCGGCATCCCTACACGCAGGGCCTGCTTGGCGCGGTGCCGCGGCTCGGCTCGTCGCTCACGGGCACGGCAAGACGCCTCGCCGAAATTCCCGGGCAGGTGCCCGATCTCAGAAAGCCGATCACCGGCTGCGTCTTTGCCGGCCGCTGCGCGCTTGCGACCGATCTCTGTCGTCAATATGCGCCGGGGCTCGAAGAGAAAGGCCCTCGTCACGTCGCCGCCTGCCACTATGCGGCCAAGGGAGCTGTCGCGGCATGAGCCCTCCGCTGCTCCAGGTCAACGACCTCAAGAAGCACTTTCCGGTCAAGTCCGGCCTGTTCGGCCGCAAGTCCGAATTCGTCTATGCGGTCGATGGCGTCTCCTTCGAGATCGCGCGCGGCGAGACGCTGTCGCTGGTCGGTGAGTCCGGCTGCGGCAAGTCGACGGTCGGGCGCGCCATTTTGCGGCTGTTCGACATCACCGCAGGCCAGGTCATCCTCGACGGCCAGCGTATCGACGACGCACATCCGGGCACGATGCGCCAGATGCGCCGGCGCGTGCAGGTGGTGTTTCAGGACCCGTTCTCCAGCCTCAATCCGCGCATGCGGGTGCGCGACATCCTGGCCGAACCGATCCGGAATTTCGGCCTCGCCAAATCCGCCGAGGATCTCGAGGTCCGCGTCACCTCTCTGATTGACACCGTGCGCCTGCCGCGCGAGGCGCTGAACCGCAGGCCGCACGAGTTCTCCGGCGGCCAGCGCCAGCGCATCGGCATCGCCCGCGCGCTCGCGGCCGAGCCCGAGCTGATCGTGTGCGACGAGGCGGTCTCGGCGCTCGACGTCTCGGTCAAGGCGCAGATCGTCAATTTGCTGCAGGATCTCCAGAGCGAGTTCGGCCTCGCGTTGCTGTTCATCAGCCACGACCTCGCGATCGTCGAGCACATGACCCACCGCGTGGCCGTGATGTATCTCGGCAAGATCGTCGAGATAGCGCCGCGCCGAGAGATCTTTGCCGCGCCAAGGCATCCCTACACCAGAGCGCTGCTGTCCGCGGTGCCGCTCCCCGAGCCCGGCGCCCAGCGCAATCCCATCATCCTCAGGGGTGACGTGCCGAGCCCGATCAATCCGCCGAAGGGATGCCGCTTCCACACCCGCTGCCCGCTCGTATTCGATCGCTGCCGGGTCGAAGAGCCGGTGCTTCGCGCAACTGGGACCGAGCAGTGGGTGGCCTGTCATCTCGAAGACGGAGCTGCGGCGACGAGCGGCTGAAGGGTGAGATTCGCGCCGGAAATTCGTCAGCAAAAACAACCCCATTCTACTGTGCATGGGGTTGTTTTCGCATTTTTGATGGGGCCGGCCTCAACCCTGCCGGCGCAGGAAGCCCGTGATCGTGACCTTTTCCCAGATGCCGGCCGCGGCAAAGGGGTCGGCGCGATTGAAGGCCTCGACGTCGCCACGGCCGGGCGCCTCGATCAGGAACAGGCTGCCGATCATCGTTTGACCATCGTCGGAGACGAGCGGCCCCGACATCACGATCTTGACGCCGAAGCGCGAGGTGTCGCTGAGGAAAGACTTGTGGGCGTCGTAATTGGCAAGCCGGGTCGGCAGCGCGCCGGCGCGGTCGACGGCGTGAATGGCGAACAGCATGGTGGTCTCCGTTTCTTGACTTTGGTTCTTGGGACGGCCGCGAGAGGCGGCCGTCCGGACGTGATCGGTGGACTTACTTCGCGCTGAGCTTGCCGGCATCCTCGAAGGTCGGGCAGGTCCGCTGCTCCAGCGGCACGTCGAAGGGCCCAAAATTGTCCTTGGTGATGACGGTCGGCTTCAGCACGATCTCGGCGATGACCGGCTGATTGCGCAGGGAGCGGATCGCCATCATGGTGCCGAGGCAGCCTTGGGCAAATCCGTTGTAGTCGCCGCTCGCGAGCAGCTTGCCGGACTTGATCGCGTCGATGGCCTCCTTGGTACCGTTGATGCCGATCACCTGGGCCTTGCGGTTGGCGCCGTCGAGCGCCTCGATCGCGCCGACCGCCATGGCGTCGTTGGCCGCCAGCACGCCGTCGATCTGCGAATTCGACTGCATCAAATTCTCCATCACCTGGAGCGCCTGGAGCCGCTGGTAGTTGCCCGGCTGCGAGGCCAGGAGCTTCGCACCAGGGGTCTCCTTCAGCGCGTCGTTGAAGCCGCGGACCCGGTCGACATTGGTCAGCGAACCCTTGACGCCCTCGATGATGACGATGTTGCCCTTGCCGCCGAGGGTCTTGAGCAGGAACCGTGCGGTCTCGAGCCCGAGGCTGTAATCGTCGGCGCCGACGAAGGAGAGGAACTTGCCGCCCGCGGAACGGTCGGTGATGTTGACGACGGGGATCCTGGCTTCGTTGATCTTCTCGACCCCGGGTACCATCGCCTTGTAGTCGACCGGCGTGAACACGATCGCGCTCGGCTTCTTCACCACGACATCCTCGATCTGGCTCAGCTGCTCCGGGATCGAATCCGGCTTGGTCGGGATGTATTGCAGCGTCTTGGCGTTCAGCGCCTTCGCCATGTTGTCGGCGCCGACGCGCACCGTCTGGAAGAACGGGTTGGTCTGGTTCTTGGTGAAGACGGCGATGGTCTCGCCGTCGGCGCGCGCCTCGGTGGTGAACGCGGCCGCCATCAGCAGCGGCAGCGCCAGATAGCCCAGTTTCTGTCTCATATTGCCTCCATCCCTCGTTTTGCTTGTTGGATATCGAAAAACACTTACTGCGCGCGGCGGCGGGTCTTCATGTCGAGCCAGACCGCGAGAATGACGATGATGCCGGTGACCAGCGGCTGCCAGTTGGCGCTGACCGAAAGCAGGTTCATGCCGTTCAGCACCAGCGTCAGGATCAGCGCGCCGATGAAGGTGCCGAACACGGTGCCGACGCCGCCGAACAGCGAGGTGCCGCCGATCAGCACGGCCGCGATCGCGGGCAGCGTCAGGCTCTCGCCGATATCGGCCTCGGCCGAATTGAGCCGCGACAGGAAGATGATCGATGCAAGCCCCGCCATGGTGCCCGAGACCGCATAGACCAGCAGCAGGCGGCGCGCGACCGGGATACCGGAGAGGCGGGCCGCGACCGGATTGGCGCCGATCGCATAGATCTCCTGGCCCCAGATCGTCCGCTGCGCAAACAGCGTCCCGATCCCGAGGAACACCAGCAGCAGGTAGACCGGGATCGGCAGGCCGAACAGATAGCCGCTCCCGATCTGGCGGAAGCCCGCGGGGAAGCCGTGAAGGGTCTCGCCTGCCATGTACCAGTAAGTGAGGCCGTTCAGCACCCAGAGCATGCCGTAGGTGGCGATGAAGGAGGGGATACGCAGCGCGGTGACCATGATGCCATTGAGCAGGCCAACGATGCCGCCGCAGGCAAGCCCGGTGAGGATGCCGAGCGCGGGCGAACCGGTCTTGTGGATCACGGTGCCGGCGATGCAGGCCGACAGCGCAACATTGGCGCCGACGGAGAGATCGAGGCCGGCGGTCAGCACCACCAGCGTCAGTCCGGAGGCGATGAAGAAGGTCAGGCTCGCTTGTCTCAGCACATTGAGGATGTTGCCGAGGCTGAGGAAGGAATCGCTGAGCACGGCGAGCACCGCGCAGATCAGGAGAGCTGCGAGCAGGCGATAGAACACCTGGATCGCGTCCTGCGACAGGAATGAGCGGGGCGGCATCATGGCGTCTTTCGTGATGTCGGTCATGCCCGGCTCCTGAGACCATCGAGGAACAGCGCGACGATGACGAGGACGCCGACGCTTGCGACCTGCACGGAGGAGGGCAGCGAGATCAGGTTGAGCCCGTTGCGCAACACGCCGACGGAGAGGACGCCGAGCAGGGTACCGAGCAGCCAGCCATTGCCGCGCTCGAACGAGGTGCCGCCGACGGCGACCGCGGCGATGGCATCGAATTCGAGGCCAAGGCCGGCGGTCGGGTGGCCGGAATTCATCCGCGCGGTCATCAACAAGCCCGCGATGCCGGCCATGGCGCCGCCGAGCGCGTAGACCGCGATCAGCAGCTTGTTCGGCGAGAGGCCGGCATAGCGCAGCGCCTCGCGGTTGCCGCCGAGCGCGAAGATGTAGGTACCGAAGCGGGTGTGATAGAGCAGGCCGTGGAACGCAGCGTAGGTGACGAGCGCCATCACGATCGGCACGGGAATGCCGAGCAGCGTCGCCGAATAGATGTCGCGGACGCTGTGGGGGATGCCGACCACGCTCTGGCCGTCGCTGACGATCAGCGACAGGCCCTGGGCCATGCCGAGCGTGCCCAGCGTCGCGACGAAGGGCGGAATGCCGAGGATGGCGACCAGCCAGCCATTGGCGACGCCGAAGGCCGCACCGACCAGCAGGCCGGCGCCGAAACCCAGCAACATCGATTTGGTGGCCAGCGACACGATCGCGACGCAGAGCGAGGTCAGCGTCAGCACCGCGCCCATGGAGAGGTCCAGCCCCTCGGTCATGATGATTAGGGTCATCGGCAGCGCGAGCATGGTCAGGATGGTCGACTGCACCAGCACGTTGGAGAGGTTGGCGACCGACAGGAAGCCGGGCGCGATCACGCTGAACAGCGTGATCAGGAGCACCAGGACGATGGCAACGCCGGGAATGCGTTGCAACGGATTGGGTTGTGAAACGACCGCGGCCTCACGCATGATGCATCCCCAATCGCACGATGTTTTCCTCGGTCAGTTCGTTGCGGTTCAGGTGGCCGGCGATGCGCCCCTCGCGCATCACATAGGCGCGGTCGCAGACATGGCAGATCTCGACCTGCTCGGACGAGATCATCAGTGCCGCCGCGCCTTCCGCGACCAGGCGGTCGATCAGCGCAAAAATCTCGGACTTGGCGCCGATGTCGATGCCGCGCGTCGGCTCGTCGAAGATGAAGAGCTTTGAGCCGGCCGCCAGCCATTTGCCGATCACGACCTTCTGCTGGTTGCCGCCCGAGAGCAGGCCGACGGTCTGACGCGCACTCGGTGTCGCGATCCTCAATTGCCGGATCAGGCCGTCGGACGTCCGTTGCGCGCCACGGGAATCGAAAAGTCCGCTCGGGAACAGTTTTCGCAGCGCCGAGACCACCAGATTGTCGCTCACCGAGCGCAGCAGCGCGAGGCCCTCGCTCTTGCGGCTCTCCGGGATCAGCGCGATGCCCCGGCGGGCGGCGAGGTCAGGCTCGCCGGAGATGGTCTTGCCGTCGAAGATGATCTCGCCGGCGCTGACGGGATCGGCGCCGAAGATGGCGCGCGCGACTTCGCTGCGGCCCGAGCCGACCAGGCCGCATAGGCCGACGATCTCGCCCCGGCGCACCTCGATGTTGATGTCGGAGATGCCGGTCGAGGCGGTCAGACCCTTGACCTCTAGCAGCAGATCGCCGGGCTTGTCGGCAAAGTTGCGCGGATAGGTCATGTCGACGTTGCGGCCGACCATCATGCGGACCAGTTGGTCGGGCGTGACGTCGGCGGGCCGGACGCCGTCGATGCGCCGGCCGTCGCGCAGCACGGTGATGCGATCGCCAAGCGCGAACACCTCGGCCATCCGGTGCGAGATGTAGACGATCGACACGCCGTCGGCCTTCAGCCGTGCGATCAGGGCGAACAGCAGCTCGGTCTCGCGGTCGGACAGCGCCGCGGTCGGCTCGTCCATGACGAGGATGCGGGCGTTCTGGCTGATCGCCTTGGCGATCTCGACCATCTGCTGCTGCGCGACGCCGAGCTTATCGACAATGGTGGAGGGATCGATGTCGAAGCCGATGGTATCGAGCACGCGCTTTGCGTCAGCCAGGATCTTGCGGCGGTCGATGGTGCCGGGGATGTGGCCTTTCGGCTCGCGGCCGAGGAAGATGTTCTGTGCGATATCGAGATAGGGGACGAGCGAGAATTCCTGGAAGATCACGGCAATGCCGAGCTTCTGCGCATCGGCGGTCGAGGAGATCGCGACCTTCTCGCCCTTGTAGTAGAACTCGCCGGCATCGGCGCGGTAGGCGCCGCACAGCACCTTCATCAGGCTCGACTTGCCGGCGCCGTTTTCGCCGAGCAGCATGTGCACTTCGCCGGGGTAGACGGCAAAGGACACGTCATCCAGCGCCTTGACGCCGGGGAATTCCTTGCTGATGCCGCGCAGCTCCAGCAGCGGTGTCGGCGAGGTGACCTCGATCGGGAGCGCGTCGCTCATGCTTTGGCTCCGCTCGCAAAGATCTTTCCAGGGTTCATCAGACCATTCGGATCGAGCGCGGTCTTGATGGACCGCATCACATCGACGGCTTCGCCGAGCTCGTCGGTGAGATAGCCGATCTTGCCGAGTCCGATGCCATGCTCGCCGGTGCAGGTTCCGTCCATGGCGATGGCGCGGGCAACCATGCGGGCCTGCAGCGCCTTGGCGTCTTCGGCCTCCTCGGGCTTTGTCGGGTCGATCAGGATCAGCATGTGGAAATTGCCGTCGCCGACATGGCCGACGATCGGCGCCGTAAAGCCGTGCTCGTCGGCGTCGCGCCGCGTCTCTGTCAGGCATTCCGCCAGCCGCGAGATCGGCACGCAGACATCGGTGATCACGGCGCGCGCCCCGGGCCGGAGGCCCAGGCCCGCATAGAGCGTGTTGTCGCGGGCGTGCCAGAGCCGGCTGCGATCTTCCTGTGCCTTGGCCCAGGCAAAGCCGTGGCCGCCATTGTCGGCGGCGATCGCCTGCGCGGCCTCGGCCTGCTCGGCGACCGAACTCTCGGAGCCGTGGAATTCGAAGAACAGGGTGGGCGCTTCGCGATAGCCGAGCTTGGCGTAGGCATTGATGCCGCGCATCATGACGTCGTCGAGCAGCTCGATGCGCGCGACGGGGATCGCGGACTGGATCACGGAGATCGCGGTGTCGACGGCATTATGGAGTGTGTCGAAGCTACAGACCGCGGCCGAGATCGCCTGCGGCACCGGATGCACCTTCAGCGTGATCTCGGTGATGATACCGAGCGTGCCCTCCGCGCCGACGAACATGCGCGTGAGGTCGTAGCCGGCCGCCGATTTGCGCGCGCGCTTCGCGGTCCGGATCACGCGGCCATCGGCCAGGACCACTTCCAGCGCCATGACATTGTCCTTCATGGTGCCATAGCGCACCGCCATAGTGCCGGAGGCGCGCGTGGAGGTCATGCCGCCGATCGAGGCGTCGGCGCCGGGGTCGATCGGGAAGAACAGGCCGGTATTGCGCAGCTCCGCATTCAGCTGCTTGCGGGTGATGCCGGGCTGCACCACGACATCCATGTCGCTGTCGTGCACGCTGAGCACCTTGTTCATGCGGGCGAAGTCGAAGCAGACGCCGCCGGCGACCGAGGCCGCATTGCCTTCGAGCGAGGTGCCGGCGCCGAACGGAACGATCGGCATGCCCGCGCTCGCGCACAGCTTCACGATCTCCGCGACCTCCTGCGTGGTCTCAGGGAAGACGACGATGTCGGGCGGCAAATTGCGATAGTGCGACTCGCTTTGCCCGTGCTGATCGAGCACGCCGCGCGCAACGCTCGCGCGCGGGCCGATCATGCCCGTGAGGCGCTCGGCCAAGATGCTCGTGCTGACCCGCGGTCCCATCCTCAGCTCCCGTCTGCTCCCTGTTGCCGGACTCTTGCTGGTCCGTCGCCGCTCTAGCTTAAGCGGCTCTTGCGTTGCTCGCGGCCTGCTTCAGGCCGAAATCATAGTTGAGATGGAAATACTCGCTGTCCACCATGCGACCATCAGGCGCACGGCCGGCCGGATGCCTCGCGAATTCACGGATCAGGCTGTCCTTGACGCCGAACACCACGTCCGAATCGAGATACTGGTCGCCGGCGACGAACACGTGTGTCACGAGCTGCTCAAAGCCAGGCGCGGAAATCATGAAATGCACATGCGCTGGCCGCCAGGGATGACGGCCCTGCGCCTCCAGCATCTCGCCGACCGGCCCGTCATGCGGAATGGGGTAGGCGGCCGGCTTGATCGACCAGAAATGAAATCTGCCGTTGGCGTCGGTGTGGAAGCGCGCGCGCATCGCGAGATCGCCGATGGCGTCGAGCTGCTGCACGTCGTAATAGCCGTCATCGTCGGAGTGCCAGACGTCGACGACGGCCCCTGCGAGCGGCTTTCCGTCGACGGTCGACACCGAGCCGGTGACAAGCATCGGATCGCCCTCCATCGGACCGGAGATATCCGCGCCGCTGTCCTTTTCCGGTGCGGCCTGGACGAAGAACGGGCCGAGCACCGTTGTCTCGGTCGCGCCCTCCGGCACCGGGTGGTTGATCGCATCGACGAGCATGGAGACACCGAGCGTGTCCGACAGCAGGATGAACTCCTGGCGCTTGTCGTCGCACATGTGGCCGGTGCGGGTCAGGAAGTCGATGCCGAGCTCCCATTCCTTCTGGGTCGGACGGATCTCGCGGACGAAGGCATGAAGGTGGCGCACTAGCGCTTCGCTGACCTGCTTGATGCGCGGATCGCCAGCGTCCTTGATCCGCTCCAGCACCGCGTCGGTGATCGTGTTCTCGTTGAAATTGCGCATGTGTGCCTTCCGCCGATCAGAGTTTGGGCTCGCCGAGCCCGGACAGCCGTTCGAGGTGCTTGACGGTCGCGATGAAGTCGGTGTCGCCGTCGCCTTGCGCGACCAGCGAGCCGTAGGTCTCGCGCACTTGCGCCGCGAGCTGCAACGGCACGCCGACGGCGTGGCCGGCTCCCAGGATCAGGTCGAGATCCTTGGCCATCTGCTTGCAGGAGAAAGTGGATTCGAAATCGCGGGTGCGCAGCGGCGCGGTCTTGTACTTCACCATCGGCGAGGCCACCGCGCTGTCGTCGAGCACCTTCAAGATGTCCTGCCAGGCGATGCCGCCCTTGCGCGCCAGAGCCAGGCTCTCCGCCATCATCGCCGCCGATACCGCGATCATCAGATTGACCGAGAGTTTCGCGTAACGGGCTTCCTCGGCCGGCCCGAGATAGGTCTGCGCGCGGGTGAAGGCGGCGAACAGCGGCTTTGCGTTTTCGAAGGCGTCTTTCGGCCCCGAGACGAAGCAGGTCAGCGCGCCCGTATGAACGATGCTGGCATTGCCGGAGACCGGTGCGCGCAGATAGGCAATGCCGCGGGCCTGCGCCGCAGCCGCAACTTCCGTAGAAGCCTCGACGCTCACTGTGCTGGTTTCGATCAAAACGGCGCCGGGCGCCATGGCGGCGATGACGCCGGTGGGGCCGAGCATGGCGCCGCGCAACGCGACGTCGTCGGGCAGGGAGGTGACGACAGCCGCCTTGCCGCTCACGGCCTCGGCCGGCGATGCGGCAATCGCAATGCCTTGCGTGCGTGCCTCGTTGATCCGCGCGGCGCTCTGGTCGAACGCGGTGACGGCATAACCGGCCTTGGCGACAAGCGCCGACATCGGCAGGCCCATCTTGCCGATCCCGATGAAAGCGATGTTTTTCGAGGTGTCTGTCATTGTTGTTGTCCGTTGGCGCCTCAGGCGGCGCGTCCCTGTCGTTCGATGTCCTGCACCAGCCGCCGGCCGGATTGCGCCAGTAGCTCTTTCTTCGTCTCCAACCCCTCAGCCAGCAGTCGGCCGTTCCGCTTCTTCCAGGCGCCGCCGATCATGACCGCCTCGATATTGGCGAGGCTCGTCTGCATCAGAACGGTCGCAACGGGATCGTGCACCGGGACGAGGTTGAGATCGGAGGCGTTGATGATGACGAGGTCGGCAAGTTTCCCGGGTGTCAGCGAGCCGATCTGGTTTTCGCGGCCGAGCATGCGAGCGCCTTCCGTCGTGATCCAGCGCAGCGCCTCGCGCACCGGAATCGTGGTCGTAGCGGGGATGGTGCCGCTGGTCTTGCGGGACTCCGCATTGTCGAGCGATCGCTGCATCGAGAGCGCAATGCGCGCGGCGGAGAACAGGTCGCCGGCGAGGATTGATTCGAGGTCAATGCCGATGGTCGGTCGCACGCCACGCCTGAGCAACCGCCCGGTGATCGGAAAGCCATGGCCCTGGATCATCTCGTTCTCGGGCGTCACCGAGAAGGAGACGCCGAGATCGACGAGACGATCGAGCAGATCGTCGGGCAGATCGTTGCCATGGACGATGTTGATGCCGGTGCCGACGAGGCCGGCTTCGATCAGCTTCTCCCAGCCGCCGGGTGTCTTGGCCGGGCCACCGCCCTGATGCATCGATGCGATCAGCTTGAGCTCGCGCGCCATGCGGAAGTCATGCATGGCGACCTCGAGCGTCGAATAATGCGGGCCGAGGATCGCAAGGCCCAGCGTGACGAGACCATCGCGGTCGGCGAGGGGACCGGCCAGCAGCCGCTCGACCTCGCGGCGCGGATGCGGCACTTCCGAGAAATGCGGCTCGCCCGGCTTTGGCTCCGGCTTCGGCGAGCCATGGAAGAAGGCGGCGCGAATGCCGCTCTCGATCAGGCCGCGCACGGCGGCGTCGGTATGATCAGGCGTCGGATTGTTGTGGCACCAGTCGACCAGCGTGGTGGTGCCGCAATTGATCTGGTTCAACGCGCCCACGAGGGTTGCGATGTAAATGTCGTCGGGTCGGAACACGGTCGCAAGGCCCGCATGCATGTGGCGGAAATATTCCAGCAACGTCCAGTTCGCGGCATAGCCGCGCAGGCCGGTCTGCCAAGTGTGCATATGCGCGTTGATCAGGCCTGGGATGATGATGCGCCCTGCGCCGTCGACGATCTCCGTGTCGGCCGCGACGTCGATCGATGGCCGCACCTCGACGATGCGGCTGCCCTCGATCAGCACGTCGCCGTTGCCGAGGTCGCCGATCGCGTCATCCATGCTGATGACGGTCGCGGATCTGATCAGGGTGCGCTGCATCGCCTCAAGCCGCCGCTTTGATTGGGGCCGGCGGCTCGCCAGCCCAGGCGCGCGCGATCAGGTCGCGGATGGCGCCGCGCTCGAGCGGGCGCGGATTCCAGTAGGCGTTGGTGACGGCAAGATCCGCCGCCTTGTCGATACCGCCCTCGGGCATCCCGATATCGCGCAGTGCCGTCTTCGCACCCAACCGCTTCGCAAGCTCGAAAAGTCCCTGCGATGCATCGGCAGCGCCGATTGCGCGCGAGACGCGTGCCATGGCGTCGGGCACGGCTGGCGCGTTGTAGGCGAGCGCATGCGGCAGCACGATGGTGTGTGTCTCGGCATGCGGCAGGTCGAAGGTTCCACCGAGCGTGTGGCAGAGCTTGTGATGCAGCGCCATGCCGACGGTGCCAAGACAGACGCCGCACAGCCATGCACCATAAAGTGCTTCGGTGCGGGCCTCGCGGTCATCGCCCTTGGCCGCGATGGCAGGCAGGGCGCGGGCCAGTGCGCGGATGCCTTCTTCCGCCATCAGCGAGGTCACGGGATTGGCATCCCGCGCATAGAGGGCCTCAACGGCATGGGCGATCGCGTTGATGCCCGATGTCGCGGCCAGGCTCGCCGGCAGCGTCAAGGTGAGATCGACATCGTAGATCACGGTCTCCGGCAGGATTGCCGCATCGCGCACCGTGGTCTTCAGGCCGTTCTCGGTCTGGCCGACGATCGGCGTCATCTCGGAGCCTGCATAGGTGGTGGGAATGCAGAGCTGGTTGATTCCGGTGCGCAAGGCCAGCGCCTTGCCGAGGCCGGTGGTTGAGCCGCCGCCGAGCGAGACGACGCAATCGGCCTCGCACGCCTTCATCGCCGCGAGCGCACGCTCCGTAACCTCAACAGGCGTGTGCATGGTGGCGCCGGAAAACAGTCCAGCATAGAGCGGGCCGAGCGCCGACCCAAGGCTCTTGCCCTGCGCCTCCTGCTGCGGCGTCGTCAGCACCAGGGCGCGCTTGCCGCCGAGCCGCTCGACCTCGGCCTTCGCGGAGCCAAGCGTTCCGCTGCCGAACACGACGCGGCAGGGCAAGTTTTCAAAGGTGAACGAACCGATCATGCGCCGGTCTCTTTGATGGGATAATCGACCTGGAAGCGCCCGATCCGCAAGTCGCCAAGCGCCTCGCGCACGCGCAGATGTTCCGGATGGTTGGCATAGGCCGAGAGCGCGGCCTGGTCGGTGAATTCGGAGAACAGCACCACGTCGCAGGCGTAATCCACCGCGCTGACGTCCATGCCGACTTCGATATGGGTGAGGCCGTCGATCCGGCCCTTGAGGCCCTCGAACAGAGTCTTGACCTTGACCCGGGCGGCGGAGCGCTCCTCGGGGCTTTCCCCGCGCAGCCGCCACATCACGATGTGCCTGATCGGGCCCGACATTTCCTGATTTCCTCGCCTGCCATTGTGCTTTGTTGGCGCTATTTTGCCTTGCAGAAATCGGAAATAAAGGCCAAAATTTGTAAGTCTCTTTTCCTGTTTTCGCAAAAATGGACCGGCTGCTCCAACTCGAAGTCTTCTCCAAAACCGCCGAGCTCGGCAGCCTGTCCAAGGCCGCCGAAATCCTGCGGATGTCGAACGCGGCCGCCAGCCGCCACCTCAGCGCGCTGGAGGAACGACTCGCAGTCAGGCTGATCGAGCGCAACACGCGCCGCCTATGGCTGACGGAGGCAGGGCAGGAGCTCCTGCAGCGGTGCGGCACATTGTTGAACGAGCTCGCCGAAGCCGAGGATGCCGTCTCCGACCGCGCGCTGTCGCCGAAGGGCATGCTGCGCGTGACGAGCTCGCTGTCCTTTGCGATGATCTATCTCGCGCCGATGCTGCCCGCCTTCCGCGCGCTCTATCCTGATCTCAGCGTGCAGATCATCAGCGCAAACCGCTACCTGGACTTCATCGAGGCCGGCATTGACGTCGCGATCCGCACGCGCGAGCACGAGCCGGATTCCAACATCATCGTCCGCCGTATCGGCCAGATGCACCGCGTGCTTGCGGCGGCGCCGTCATATCTGGAGAAGCACGGCCGGCCGGAGCACCCTGCCGATCTCGCCCGCCACAACATGCTGATCTACAATCTCGCCAACGATCCCTATTCGCTGCGGCTCAGCCAGGGCAGCACGACGCAGACGGTGCGGATCGCGCCGACGCTCGACAGCAATGATGGCCAGATCATCTGCGGTGCGGCACGCGCGGGGCTCGGCATCCTGATCCAGCCACTTTACATCGTGCAGAGCGATATCGCGGCCGGCCGGCTCGTGCCTGTCCTGATGGGCTGGGAGCTGCCGCTGCTCACCATGAACATCGCCTATCAAAACCGCGTCCGGCTGCCCGCCAAGATCAGGGTGTTTTCCGACTTCCTGGTCAGCCACATCCGCGAGCATTCGGAACCGGGGATCTGGATCGACGCGGCGAAGTGAGCGGCAGCAGTCATGTATCTCGGCATCGATCTCGGCACCTCCGCAGTCAAAACCGTTCTCGTCGACGGTGCCCAGCGCGTGATTGCAAGCGAGAGCCGGCCGCTGACGATCACCTCGCCGCAATCAGGCTATTCCGAGCAGGATCCCGCGCAATGGATCGAGGCGACCTTCGCCACGCTCGATGCCCTGAAGGTATCGCATGGAAGAGAACTCGCGGCGGTCGAGGGCATCGGGCTGTCCGGACAAATGCATGGCGCCACGCTGCTCGATGCGAGCTTGAGACCGCTGCGGCCTTGTATCCTCTGGAACGACGGACGCGCCGCCGCCGAGTGTCGCGTCCTGGAGCAGCGCTGGCCCGCCTTGCGTGCAGTGACGGGCAACAAGGCGATGCCGGGATTCACCGCGCCAAAACTGCTCTGGATCGCGAGGCACGAACCTGAAGGCTTTGCAGCGACGAAGTTGGTGCTGCTGCCAAAGGCCTACCTGCGCCTGGTGCTATCAGGCGAAGCCATCGAGGACGTCTCGGATGCGTCGGGATCGCTGTGGCTCGACGCCGCGCGCCGCGACTGGTCGGACGCAGCGCTGGCGGCGACCGGACTGTCGCGCGAGCACATGCCGCGTTTGGTCGAGGGATGCGCGCCTGCAACGACGTTGCGCAGCGAGCTCGCGCGACGCTGGAGTATGACCGGGCCGCCGGTGATCGCGGGCGGCGCCGGCGACAATCCGGCCGGCGCTGTCGGCATCGGCGCGATCGAGCCGGGAACCGCATTCATCTCGCTGGGAACCTCGGGTGCCTTGCTGGCCCCGACCAACAGGATAGCCGCCAACCCCGACCGCGTCGTGCACACGTTCTGCCACGCCATTCCCGGCATGTGGATTCAAGCCGGCGCGATCCTGTCGGCTGCCTCCTGCCTTGCCTGGACCGCGCGCCTGTTCGGCGTTACCGAGGCTGAATTGCTGGCACCGCTCGGATCGCGCCCGCGGGCACCGTCGCCCGCGAGCTTCCTGCCGTATCTCGCGGGTGAGCGGACGCCGCACGACGATCCCGTCGTGCGCGGGATGCTCGATGGTTTGAGCCATGGCACCGATCGCGGGATGATCGTGCAGGCGGTGCTCGAGGGCGTTGCATTTGCGCTCGCCGATTGCCGCGACGCGCTCGCCGATGCTGGCATTGTGATTACGGAAGCCGATGCCATTGGCGGTGGTTCACGGTCCGGCTTCTGGCTCTCGGTGCTGGCGAACGTGCTGAATGTTCCGATCCACCGCTTCGCCGGAGGTGAGACCGGCGCCGCGTTCGGTGCGGCGAGATTGGGGCGACTTGCTGTCACGGGTGAGGCAATCGAAACCGTGTGCACGCGGCCGCAACGCATCGACACGTTCGAACCTGACGCTGGGCTGACGGATGCTTATGCCGAGCGGCTTCCCGCGTGGCGCGAACTGTATCGGCCGCGCCACTAGCATCGCCTCGATGCTACATTCCGGCCTGTTCGGTATTGCCCTGTGCCGCGGCCTTTTGTTTAATGCGCAAGCCGCGCTGACAGAATGATTGAGACGCGGGTGGGAAACGCATTGTGCGCCGGGAGGCACGATGAACGATCCGATCCTCGAGATGCGTGGGGTCTCAAAATCCTTCTTCGGCATCAAGGCGCTGCGTGCCGTCGATCTCACCGTCTATGCCGGCGAAATTCATGCGTTGATGGGTGAGAACGGCGCCGGCAAGTCGACGCTGATGAAGATCCTGTCCGGCGCCTACAGACCCGATCCCGGCGGCGAGATCCGCATCGAAGGACATCCGGTCCGGATCGAAGGCCCGCTCGGCGGCCGCGCGGCGGGCATCTCCATCATCTATCAGGAGCTGTCGCTCGCGCCCAATCTCAGTGTTGCCGAGAATATCTATCTGGGACGGGAGATATCGCGGACAGGCTTGCTGGCGCGCGGCGCCATGCGCGAGGCCGTCGGTCCGATACTGAAACGGCTCGGCGCTGACTTCCAGCCGTCGACGCTGGTGGCGCATCTGTCCATGGGACAGCGGCAACTGGTCGAGATCGCGCGGGCGTTGCATGCGAGATCAAAGATCCTGATCATGGACGAGCCGACCACCTCCTTGTCGGCCGCCGAAAGCGAGCGGCTGTTCGCGCTGATCCGGCAGCTTCGCGCCGAGGGCCTCGCCATCATCTACATCTCGCATCGCATGGACGAGGTCTACGCGCTCGGCGACCGCGTCACCGTGCTGCGCGACGGCCGCCTGGTCGGCTCGCTCGACAAGGCCGAGATCCGTGCCGACACCATCGTGCGGCTGATGGTCGGACGCGACGTCTCATCGTTCTACAAGAAGGACCATGATCCGGAGGCAGGACGCGGCCATCCCGTGCTCGCCGCGATCGACATGGCCGATGGCCTGCGCGTCAAGGGCTGCTCGCTGACCGTGCATGCGGGTGAGGTGGTCGGTCTCGCCGGTCTGATCGGCGCCGGCCGCACCGAGCTTGCGCATCTCATCATCGGCGCGTTGCCAAAAACCTCCGGCCGGCTCGAGCTGGAGGGGCGCCCGGTCGAGATCCGCGCGCCGGGTGAGGCGCTCGAGGCCGGGATCGCCTATCTGACCGAGGACAGGAAGGCGCTCGGCCTGTTTCTCGACATGTCGTGTCTGGACAACATCAACCTCGCGGTGCTCGGCCGCGATGCGAAGCTCGGCTGGTTCCTGGATCGTGACAAGGCACGCGAGCGCGCCGATCGAGCCTTCGCAGGGCTCAGCATTCGCGCCGCCAATGTCGGCGTCCCCGCCGGTGGCCTGTCCGGCGGCAACCAGCAGAAGCTGCTGCTGTCGCGGCTTCTTGCCATTGCGCCAAAGGTGCTGATCCTCGACGAGCCGACGCGCGGCGTCGACGTCGGCGCCAAGTCCGAGATCTATTCGATCATCGACAATCTCGCCAAGGCCGGCACCGCCATCCTCGTCATCTCGTCCGATCTGCCGGAGATTATCGGCATCTGCGACCGCGTCGTCGTCATGCGAGCCGGGCACATCGCCGGCGAGGTCAGGCGTGAAGTGGCGGTCGCGCTGAACCAGGAAGACATCATGGCGCTTGCGACGGGGATGGAGCATCTCGATGCCTGACAATGGTGCTTCGCAGGCCAAGCCGGCATCGACGACGACCAACGGTGCTGCCGCAGAGTCCAAGCGCCAGCGGGTGAGGGTGCTGATCAGCGCGCTCGGCATGCTGCCGGTGCTGCTGATCCTCTGCATCGGCTTCCATTTCCTGTCCGAGGGCCGCTTCTTCACCGGACAAAATCTCGGCATCGTGCTGCAGCAGGCGGCGGTGAACACCGTGCTCGCCGCGGGCATGACCTTCGTGATCCTCACCGGCGGCATCGATCTTTCGGTCGGCTCGATCCTGGCGGCTTCCGCGATGGCCGGGCTGACGCTCTCCAAGATGCCGGAGCTCGGGATGCTGTGGCTGCCGGCCGCGCTGCTCACCGGCCTTGGCTTCGGTGTCGTCAACGGCGCGCTGATCGCGCTGCTCCAATTGCCGCCCTTCATCGTCACGCTCGGCTCTCTCACCGCCGTGCGGGGCCTGGCGCGACTGCTCGGCGCCGACACCACGGTGTTCAATCCCTCGATTCCCTATGCTTTCATCGGCAACGGCTCGCTGACGCTCATTCCCGGCGTCGTCTCGATCCCATGGCTCTCGGTGATAGCCTTGCTCGTCATTCTCGTCTCATGGCTGGTGCTGCGCCGGACCGTGCTCGGCGTGCACATCTACGCGGTGGGCGGCAATGAAAGCGCGGCGCGGCTTGCCGGCATCAAGGTCTGGGCCGTGCTGATCTTCGTCTACGGCGTCTCCGGGCTTTTCGCCGGGCTCGGCGGCGCCATGCAGGCGGCGCGGCTCTACGCCGCCAACGGCCTGCAGCTCGGCCAGTCCTACGAGCTCGACGCCATCACCGCCGTGATCCTCGGCGGCACCTCATTCGTCGGAGGCATCGGCTCGATCTGGGGTACGCTGGTCGGCGCGCTGATCATCGCGGTGCTGTCGAACGGCCTGATCCTCGTCGGCGTCTCCGACATCTGGCAATACGTGATCAAGGGCCTGGTGATCATCGGTGCCGTCGCGCTCGACCGCTATCGGCTGCAGGGCTCCGCCAGGACGTGAAAGGTTCCGGTGCGGCTACTGGTCTGCCGTGCCTGACATGAAGACAGACCAGGGAGGAAGCCAATGTTGAAGACGATCACGCTCGCCGGTGCCGCGACGGCGCTTGCCCTAAGCGCCGCGCCATCCTTCGCCAAGGAGCTCAAGTCGATCGGCGTCTCGCTGGGGTCGATGGGCAATCCGTTCTTCGTCGCGCTGTCGAAGGGCGCCGAGTTCGAGGCGAAGAAGACCAATCCCAATGTGAAGATCACGACCGTCGGCTTCGAATACGACCTCGGCAAGCAGGTCACCCAGATCGACAATTTCATTGCCGCCGGCGTCGACCTGATCCTGCTCAATCCCGGCGATCCCAAGGCGATCGGGCCGGCGATCAAGAAGGCACAGGCGGCGGGCATCGTCGTCGTCGCGGTCGACACCGCGGCCGAAGGCGCCGATGCCACCGTGACCACGAACAACGTGCAGGCCGGCGAGATCTCCTGCCAGTACATCGTCGACAAATTGGGCGGCAAGGGCGAGGTCATCATCGAGAACGGGCCGCAGGTCTCGGCGGTGATCGACCGCGTCGTCGGCTGCAAGAACGTCTTCTCGAAGAACGCCGGCATCAAGGTGTTGTCCAACGACCAGGATGGCAAAGGCTCGCGCGAAGGCGGCCTCACCGTCGCGCAGGGCTATCTGACCCGCTTCCCCAAGATCGACGCCATCTTCGCCATCAACGATCCGCAGGCGATCGGCACCGACCTTGCGGCGCGCCAGCAGAACCGCAGCGGCATCGTCATCACCGCGGTCGACGGCGCGCCCGATATCGAGGCCGCGCTGAAGGATCCGCAGTCGCCGCAGATCCAGGCCTCGGCTTCGCAGGACCCATTCTTCATGGCGCGGCGGGCCGTGCAGGTGGGCGTCGGCATCCTCAACGGCCAGAAGCCGGCCTCGACCGTCGAGCTGCTGCCGTCCAAGCTCGTGACCCGGGACAACGTCGCCGAGTATAAGGGCTGGACCTCGGATCGTTCGCAGTAAGATGCGGTCCCGTGCCGGGAGCGATTGAAACGGGGATGACGGGCGGCGTTTGAAACCACGCTGCCTGTCATGCCAAAGCCGATGCACGTGCCGATCTGCTGTACGAGCGGGCGGGCTGCCTCTTGTGTTAGCCTCGCGCAACCTCGACCGGTCGAATCGGAAGCGATCTCGTGAAATCCAGGACATCCGGTACCGCCTGGCGGCATGCCAATATCGGCCGCCTGCTCAACAACGCGGTTCGCCGCTTTGAAGGCCGCGTCCTCGAATTGATGGGCGAGCGGGGACACGACGAGACGCGCATTGCCCATGTCAGCCTCACCCGCAATCTCGACTTGGAGGGGACGCGGCTCACCGAGCTCGCCCGCCGTGCGTCCATGAGCAAGCAGGCGATGGGCGAGCTGGTCGATCAATGCGCCGAGCTCGGCCTCGTCGATCGCATCGCCGATCCGACCGACCGGCGCGCCCGCATCGTCATGTTCACGCCGGCCGGCCGCAAATGGCTCGACGCGTTCCGCGATGCGGTCGACATCGCCGAGCAGGAGATGCGCGTCGAGCTCGGCAAGTCCGCCATGGACGCCATCCTGAAAGGGCTGACGGTCTACGGGGCGAAGTTCGACACGCTCGACGATTAGTCAGGTAACTTGACGATATCGTCAGCAGCCTTACCATGCAAGATAGTGCTGGTGGGGAGAAACCTATTGGAAACACGTCTGACGGCCTCGGTGCTCATCGTCGGCGGGGGACCCTGCGGGCTGATGCTGGCCAACGAGCTCGGCCGGCGCGGCGTGTCCGCGATCCTGGTCGACGACAAGCCGGGCACCGCATTCAATCCGCAAGCCAACGCAACGCAGGCGCGCTCGATGGAGCATTATCGGCGGCTGGGTTTTGCCGACGAGATCAGGCGCGAGGGCCTGCCCGCGGACTACCCGACCGACGTTGCGTATTTCACCCGCTATACCGGTTACGAGCTGGCGCGTTTTGCATTGCCGTCATCGTCCCGCGCGGGCGAGCTGATCAAGGGCATGTCGGGTTCCTGGAGCGCAGCGGAGCTGCCGCATCGCGTCTCGCAAAAATATGTCGAGGCGGTGCTGCGCCGCCATGCCGAGCGGCTTCCCGGTATCCAGCTCAACTATGGCCACCGGCTCGTCGGTTACACCGAAAACGATGACGGCATCGTCGGCGAGATCGAATGTCTCGATGATGGCAGGCGCTTTCAGGTCCGGGCCGACTTCTTGGTCGGCGCCGATGGACCCCGCTCGGCGGTTCGCCAATCGCTCGGCATCGTCTATGGCGGCGAGACCGGGACGCATCGCGATTTCATGGGCGGCCGCATGCTGGCTGTGTATCTCCGCTCGCCGGAGTTCTACGCGAGCATCCCGCACGCCAAGGCGTGGATGTACAACTGCTTCAATGGTGACCGCCGGGCCTTCATGGCCTCGGTGAACGGACGCGACGAATTCGCGTTTCACACCCAGCTGCGGCCGGGTGAAGACGCGAGTGCGATCACGATCAATGATGCCAAGGCCGCGTTCCAGCGCGCCTGCGGCGCTCCGATCGAATGCGAGGTGCTGTCCTTCGTGTCCTGGACCGCAGGTCACGCGCTGGTCGCGAACGGCATGCAGCGGGGCAGGGTGTTCCTCGGCGGCGACGCGGCGCATCTATTCACGCCGACCGGCGGGCTCGGCTACAACACTGCGATCGAGGACGCGGTCAATCTCGGCTGGAAGCTGGCAAGCGTCGTCAAGGGCGTAAGCCCGGTATCGCTGCTCGACAGCTACGAGGTCGAGCGGCGTCCGGTGGCGCTCCGCAACACCGACTATGCCCGGCGCTTCGCGGACTCCCTTGGTCTCTTTGCGCCTGCGCCTGACATCGAGGACGCCACGGACGAAGGCAGCGAAGCGCGGCGTACGGCAGGCGTCTATCTCGAG
The DNA here is from genome assembly GCF_013408065.1 of Bradyrhizobium sp. IAR9. Classification (NCBI taxonomy): domain Bacteria; kingdom Pseudomonadati; phylum Pseudomonadota; class Alphaproteobacteria; order Hyphomicrobiales; family Nitrobacteraceae; genus Bradyrhizobium; species Bradyrhizobium sp. IAR9. The sequence goes on along the minus strand of NZ_JACBZW010000001.1, from coordinate 1,080,367 downwards.
CAGCACGCTCGTGCCGAATTCAACATCCCCGGTGTTACCTTCGGTGGGCGTTACGACGGTTCTCCAATCATCGTCTCCGACGGCAGCCGGCCGCCGCCTGATGCTGCGAACGTCTACATTCCCAGCGCCTGTCCCGGTGGCCGCGCACCGCATGCGTGGCTGGAGGACGGCGTGTCCTTGTACGATTTGTTCGGATTCGAATGGACGTTGCTCCAGTTCGGCGAGGTCGCGCCGGCGCCCGCTGCGGTCGCCGACGCCGTCCGCGTGCTCGGGGCGGATGTGAAGCTCGTCACGCTGCCGGGATCCTTGCGCGAACTCTATGACGCCGACCTTGCTTTGATACGTCCCGATCAGATCGTGGCCTGGCGTGGCAGCGCGTCACAGGTCGGAACGATCGGGCGTGTCCTCGCCCGCGCGCTTGGGCACGGCGCAAGCGACGGCGCGCCGGCGGCTTCAGCCGGCGGTGTATGAACTGGTGCGCGGAGACTGAACGGCGGACGGAAGTTTGCTCGCGAAGGCGCGGGTCTTGGGCTGGACACGCGATCCGTCGATCACCTCGAGTCGGCCGCAGCGGTTCAGGGTGTGCAGCTTTCTGCCCGGCCACGCCGGTCCGGGCTTGAGGGAATGGCGGACGATCTGCTTGAAGGCCGTCGGCGACAGCTCGATGACTTCCGCCAGCGCGAGCGCCGCACCGTATCCGTCGGCACAGTTCTGGACCGGGCGCCACAATTGGTCATTGATGGTCACGAAATTCCCCGCCGGCCGCGTGCTTGCACGGTCGATCAGGACCGGATTGCTGGCGTGCGGCAACCAGGGCCCCAGGAGGTGCTCGGCGTAATAGATCGCCAGCGAGTCCGAATAGCCACCGGTGCCATCGCGCCAGGCGCCGAACAGATAATGCAGGCCGTTGTGCCGCGTGATCGTGACGTCGGCGAGCTCAAGGCCTGACAGGAGAGTCGCGTGTCTCTCCCATTTGTCCGGGAAGCGAACGCATTTATAGAGGGCAACGTCGCCGTGGATTGAGCTCTCCGGGATCATCCACAAATCGCCGCCGTCTTCGATCAGGAAGGGATAGGAGAGGTGCCAGGGCTCCTCAAGCACGGGCACGACCTCGCCGGTCGGCCCATTGTCACCGAACTCGATCGCCGAAATGATGCCCTTTCCAACCCGGTGATCGAGGTCTTCGAAGAAGACGAATGTTCGGCCCTGCCACGTGACGGGAATGGGATCGGCGTAGAAGTGATTGCCGGGATCGGGAAGAATGTTCCAACCTGGTCCAGACAGGTCGCCCGTCTGCCAGACGCCTGCGCCGTCGTTGAAACGCCACCCGATATGCCAATGCGGGGCGTAGCAGCAGAGGCGATAGATCTCCTTGGCAATCGACACGGCAAGGCCGCGCGCGACATAGCCGGCGGGACCCCGCCGCGAGCCATCTCCGGCGGGACGCGCCAGTTGCGGCACAATCCGCGGCCGTCCCGACAGGATCGCCGATACCATGGTCAGCGTTCGCGCCATGACGGTTTCGAGTGCGCCGCTGAGGCCTGCGGCAATTTCGCCGGAAGGATGGCCGCGATCGACGACCGAGCCGTCGATCTCGTTGACGATGTCGATCACCGGCAGGTCGCCGGCCAGGATGGCGGCGAGCGCGGCGTTTTCGCCTGCTACTCCATTGAACAGCGGACGGAGATACAGCCGGGCCGAGCTGTTCGGATCGCGCGCGCCGCCGGTGAAATCGACGATCACGTCGGCCGTCCGGGTGCGAACCTGCGTCCGTTCCGCAACAATGTTCAGCCTGTTGGCGCCGCTGTGTTTGCCCTTGTGCAACACCAGGCGTTCGAGCTCGAACAGGGCGTCGAGACCTGTGGGGCGCGGCTCTGCAGTCGCCGTCCACGCGATTTGAACCGGAACGTCCCGGCCGTCGATCGACAGTGTCTGGCGATCCATCCACCGCCGCGCGTAGTCGCGTTCACAGCGAAACTCGATGATCATGTCGAGCCCATCTATTCCAACGTATCAGGTCAAGTGACCTGGCCGAGAATTCGAACGTATTCCTCCACCATGGCATCTACCGAATAGCGCAGCCGCAGGCCTTTGGCGTTTTGTCGCAGTTGGTCGCTCAAATGTTGGTCCGTCAACAGCCCGGAGACGGCTGCAGAGAGCTTCGCGTGATCGGAGGCGTCGACGAAGAGCGCAGTCGGCTTTCCTTCGTAGGACAACACTTCGCGCAAGACGGGAAGATCGGTGACGACGGAGGGAACACCGGCGTTCGCAGCTTCGACCGCGGCCAGACCGAAGGTCTCGGCCTGGGTCGGGAATACGAACACGTCGAGGCAGGCGAGAAAGTCCGCCATCCGGCTGGGCGGGATTTCCCCCAGCAAATGCAGCCTGTCTGACACCTTCAATTCACTCGCGAGCAGCTTCAGCCGGGCCTCGTCGGCTCCCTGGCCGGCGAGCGCGAGGTGCCAGGACGGTTGATCCGGCAGCAGACGTATCGCCAGGTCGAGACGCTTGTGCGGATGCAGCCTCGCTGCGCAGCCGAGCAATATACGATCCGGCGGCAGGCTGAGTTTTTGTCGTGCGGCTTCCTTCGACAGGATCAGGGCCTTGTCATCGAAGCCGTGCGGGACATGCACCATGCGCGACCGGTAGGCCGCGGGGTAGCGCGAATATTCGCGCTCCATGTCTTGCGAATTGAGCGTGATGCGATCGAAGAAGCCGAGGCTGCCCATGGCGATGTCGGCGGTGCGGACCGGCCAGCTCATCGACAATGCGGATGACACCTGATTGGCGATGACAGGTGCGCGGCTGACGAGGCGCGTCACGCCGCCGCCGATGACGTTGCCGAAATGCTGGAAGGTCAGGACGGCGTCGGGCCTGATGGTGCTGATATGGCGGCCGAGCGCCCACAGCATCCGCAGCAGTGCCACCGGATTGCCGGGTCGGCTCGGCGCGCAATAGAGCGTATCGGGCGGCTCGTCGAAGGAATCCGATTTGCGGAAGAAAAATAGATTGGTGACGCGGTAGCCACGCGCGGTCAGCCCGGCGCCGAGAAGCCTGGAGATCTCCTGCGCACCGGCGTTCTCGGCCTGGGTCTGCGCGAGAAGCACGTGCAGCTTTCGTCCGCTGCCGTTCGACCGCGCGGGTGCCGTCGCGGTCGTCTCGCCCAATTCCTTGTTCGGCTGATAGTGGAGCACCGATCCCGACCCGCTAAAGAAACGAAATCTTCACCTTCTTAACTCCGTACCTATCATGCGGGCATCGCGCGGACACCGACTAGCAACAAACGGAGTTAATGCCAGGCCTGGCCGCCGACATCGTTCCCGCAGGCATTTTACGGGTTCCCGGATGCTGCGCAGCGAGCGCGTTAACCAATCGATCCCGAGCGCTACCAGCGCGTGATCGCGAACTGCCGGCGGAGGGCGTGATTGAGGCCTAGTCGCTGGAGTCGGCGCCGCGCACTGCATAATTGCCGCGCTTCAAGGCGGAGAAGCGCAGCAGCACGAGGATCGAAGGATCCACCCCTGTTCGGCGGCGGCAGAGGACGTTCAGGGCAATGGTCGCGAGCGCCAGCGATACGGTCGCCGAAATCGCGGCGCCAAGCACACCGAGCCAGGGAATGAGGATGAGAAATCCCACGAGCCGCAGCGCGACATTGGCGGCAACGACGGGAACGTAGATTCGTTCATGGCCGGTCAGTTGCAGGATCGCAGCAGACGGGCCGCCTGCGGCCTGGATGGCCGTTCCGATTGCGAGCACGATCAAGACCGAGTGCTGCGCGGTGAAATGAGGTCCGAACAGGTTGAGGAGATAGGGGCCGCCGATCCAGATCGTTGCCAGCCCGGCGATCACGCATAGCGCGGTCACCTCCGCCATCAGCTGTAAGGTTCGCTCGAACTCCCGGTGGTTCTTGCTGAAATACAGCGAGGGAAGCCGGCGGGCTCCGAACGTGTATAGCGCTGCCGACAGCATGGCGAAGATGTTGGCAAGGCGCGATGCGGCAAAGTAGATACCGGCAGTCACCGGATCCAGCATCCAGTACACCAGAATGACGTCGAAATACTGGTTTGCAGCTTCAAGGATGGATGCAAGCCAGAAGTGCAGGGCGCTCGAGCGCCAGCGGGACGTTTCGGAGCGCGCCGGAGTACCGCGCAAATCCGGCAGCACGCGCGCGATCGAAACGATTTGCGCAACCAGGCCCACCGATATGGCAAGTGTCATCACCGCCATCAACTCGGCGGGATCGAGTTGCCGATGACCGAGCAGCATGGCGAGCAGAAACAGGACGACGATGACTCGCCAGAAGAACTCGCGATTTCCTTCGCCTGTGAGAATGCTGACCAGGGAGCGTGCGATCTGGCTGCCAAGCATCACTCCGGCAGTCGCGGCCGTATAGGCCGACACCGCAAGTATGAGCAGCCACCCGTCGCCTCTCATGTCCGCCGCGATGGCGATCCCGATGATCACAATCAGCATTGCGACCGAGGTAATCTTGAAGCTCGACAGGAGAACACCTTTGGTGAGGTCCGGCCTGTCGCCGACCTGATACTCGTTCAGGAACCGCACCAGCAACGATTCCTGGCCGACCAGTCCCACGACGGCGGCGATCTGGGCAACCGAAAGCCAGGTCGCAAAGATACCGAAACCGTCGGGCGACATCGTTCGCGCCGCCAGCGAAAACAACGCAAACGCGAGCGCGCCGCTACCAACCTTGAGCAGGATGGTACCGACGACACCGCGCGTGACATCGCGCCGCATGAGCTGGAGGATGGATTTAATCATGGAAGTTTAAGGAGCTGCTCTCCCCTGAAAAACATGTTCCGATATCGGTGACAACCTAGCATGCCGAAAAACAGCGAGTGTTAATGCGGGCGTCCAGGATCTCGCCCGCAACTCGATACCGCGATGATGCCGGTTGCTCCACTGTGGAACATCGCCGTCCCCGTTGTCCCAAATAGAGCAGCGCCGAGCTCAGGCCGACTGACGGCATAGTGCCGCATCGACGGCCGATAAAGGCGAGATCAGGCGCTTGAATGCGGAATGGCTCGCCGGGATCGGCCGCAGAACTGCCGGAAGCCGGAATTTACCGAGAATCCCGAGCAAGAGGCGTGCCGGTTATCGTCTGGGTAGCCCGGCTCTCTGCTTCATTAACCTCGATACCGAGAAATGATCGCGTTTGGTCCTGCGATGCGACATCAGGCCGGAGAATTGCACGTGCGGCTTTGGTTGACCGTGGGAGCCTGGATCATGACGGCGGATAGAACTGTGACCGAGCCGATCGGCGCGGCTGGCACTTCGACGATCGTTGCGGATATCGCGATCGTCGGCGGCGGCCTCGCAGGATCGCTTGCGGCGGCCGTGCTGGCGCGGGCAGGGCATCGCATCGCCCTGATCGACAAGCGGGCAGTCCATCCGGATGAGTTCCGGGTCGAAAAGATCGGTGGCCATCAATTGGCGATGCTCCGCAAGCTGGGCTTCCTCGATGCGCTCGAAAATGTCGCTTGTCGATATGATCAGGTGCTCAATATCCGGGAAGGCAAGGTGGTCGATGTCAGCGTCGGCCAGGCCTACGGATTTCCCTATGCCGACCTCGTCGCCATGGCGCGCAGCCGGATCCCCGATCCATCCGATCTGATCGTCGACGAAGTCACCGCGATCAGCTGCAGCGACGACGTCCAGCACCTCGAGCTGGCCTCCGGACGGCGCGTGACTGCGCGTCTCGTCGTTCTGGCCACGGGCATGGCGGCGGCTCTCGGTTATAAACTCGGTATCAAGCGGCAGATTCTGGCCGAACGCCATTCGGTTTCGTTCGGCTTCACGATCGCCCGCCGCGATGGCGCGCCGTTCGATTTCGAGGCGCTGACCTGCTATGGCGAGCGCACCGCCGACGGCATCGACTATCTCAGCCTGTTTCCGGTACGCGCCGGCATGCGGGCCAATCTTTTCATGTTCCGCGACCCGACCGATCCGATCATGCGCGAGCTGCGTCGTGAGCCGGAAGCGACAGTTCTGCGCCTGCTGCCGGGATTGCGGCCTTATCTCGGCGATTTCCGCGTCACTGACCGTGTCCAGAACTGGGTGATGGATCTGACCGTGGTCGAGGGACATCTCCAGCCCGGCATCGTGCTCATCGGCGATGCGTTCCAGACCAATTGTCCCGCCGCCGGCACGGGCGTCGCGCGCCTGCTGGTGGACGTCGATCGTCTGTGCACTGAATATGCTCCGAAGTGGCTCGCGACCCCAGGCATGGGCCTGGACAAGATCCCGCAGTTCTATTCCGACCGCGACAAGATTGCGGCGGACCAGCAGTCCCTGAAGATGGCGCGCTTCCGCCAGGCCCTGACATCCCGCAACGATATCGCCTGGGATGTCCGGCGCCGGTTGCACTTCCTGCGGCGCAGCCTGGCGCACCGCGTCGATCAAATGCATCCCGGCTGGCTCGGGCGTGTTCGCGGGGCGTTGCGCGCCTGAGCTCCGTGGCCCTTCGCCTGCCGTTTTTCAGCGCGTGGGCGTTGGAGTGCGGGCGGGCAGGAGCCGCAAATCCGACAGCCGCTTGGCCGCCAGTTTGAGCCAGGGAGCCTGCTTCAGCGCGAAAAGGGCGATGGCACCTGCGGTGCTGCCGGCTTTCGTGATCGCCCACATCGGCGAGGGCTGTCCGCCGAACAGTTTCTTGTATGGCTCGTCACCAATGGTGAAATCGAGCATCTGATCGCCGCGCTCGATACAATCCCGCGCGACCTGCTCGAACATCAGCGCGCCGAGCGACTGGCTCTTGTACCCGGCAATGTCGAAGGCGCTCATGATGATGAGGAAACTGCCCTGATGGCAGAGGCCGAGCACGGCGGCGATCACTTCGCCGTCCATCTTCATGGCATAGAGACGCACAAAGGAGCCGAGACCACGAAGGGCCACGTCGGAATAGAAGCCGAAATATTCGGGACGCTGGAGCAGATCTCCGTCGCCTTGCGCCTGAAAGCGCGGACCGCGAAACTTCCTCATCACATCCAGCGCTTCGAGCACGGAGGCGCTGTCATTGCAGCATGAGAAGCTCAGTGCGCCTTTTTTCTGGAGCTGACGATATTTCTTTGCGAGCTCCTTCTGATAGGAGCGATCGATCGCACTGGCCCGCCATTGCTCGAATGGCGCGACGAGCACCGTCGCGTAGGCATTGGTGTCCATCGATACGCGGCGGGACGTAGCCAGGAGGTTCTCGATCGGAAGCCGCCCGTCGGGCAGCTTCGTCATCCGGAGCAGGTCGAAAGGACGAACGAGGCGCCGAATCTCCGCGCATGCTTCGGCGTCGTCGAGCAGTTGTGAAAACAATTTCGGGCTGCAAACCGGCGCCAGATAATCGGAGACACGGAGGTCGGCGAACTCGACGGTTCGGATCGGACCGCGCCGGATCCGGAGCAAGGGCAGCACCATCGCAAGGGCGCCCGTCGCGCGGTGGCGGACCACGACGACCAGAGGTGTCGCACCCGCATCCGACGCGAGCCTGGTGTAGAGGCTGTGCAGCCAGATCGGATGCTGGAACGCAGTAGCGGCCGAGCGATCAAACAGCTCGGCATATTCCGGAGACAGAAAGTCGAACGCCTGCTCGATGACGATGTCGAACGTGTTGCTAAGCTTGTTCATGCGCAATCAGGGAAACCGGATAATTCGCGAAGTCGATCGAGCCGTGGCTACGCCTTATAGCAGGCCGTTACGAGCTAGACACCGGCGGTGTGCGATTTGCATTAACGCGCTCAACCACGTTCGTATCCTTACCAAATTCTTAAATTCCAGAGCCGTTTGGGCTTGGTCTCAGGATGAGATTGTGCAGAGGCGGCCTGATGCCAGACAAGGCTCCGGGCAGCTGAAGTTCACCTGCCCCAACGAAACCTCGTCTTTGACGCCGGTGGTGGTCGTGAATGTGCGCTTGCGCCAAGCGCGGCAGCGATCGTCCTGCACGGATTTCCAAGGTCCCTCATTCGTGTATGATGACCAGCTCAGTTCGGAATATGCGGAAGATGTCCCCCCTTTCACGGCGAGAGCTGTTCGATATGGCGGCGCGGATCACGGCGCTGGCCGCATGGCCCGGCTGCGCTGCCGCCGACGATTATCCCTCCCGTCCCATCAAGCTGGTCATTCCCTATACGGCTGGCGCCGCTGGTGATCAGATCGGACGTCCCTGGGCGGACAGGATGGGCTCGCTGCTGGGGCCGATTTATGTCGAGAATATCGGCGGCGCCGGTGGTGCGATTGGATCCGCCGCGGTGGCGCAGAGCGCCCCCGATGGCTATTCGATTTTGCTCGGTAATGGCAGCACGCAGGTGATGATTCCGTTATCGTCGCCGCAACCCGCCTACGACACGGTTCGTGATTTCCGCGCCATCTATCGCCTGATTAGCAGCACGCTCGCATTCGCGGTTCATCCCTCCTTGCCGGTGAAAGATCTGCAGGAATTGATAGCCTTTGCGAAGGCTCACCCGGGCAAGCTCTCCTACGGCACTCCAGGCGTCGGCACCGGCAATCATCTCGTCGGGGAAATGTTCAGGCTGCAATCCGGCCTCGCAGCGGACGTCGTCCACATCCCCTATCGGGGCATGAGCCCCGCCACCAACGACCTGGTCAGCGGCCAGATCTCTGCCGTCATTGCCGTGGTATCGAGTCAGATCCTGCAGTTGCACCTTGCGGGCAAGCTGCGGCTGATCGCCGTGACGAGCGAACAGCGGCTGAGCGGCGCGCCGGAGATTCCGACGGTGGCTGAATCCGGCATGCCGGGCCTCAAATACGCCGGCTGGTTTGGCTTGTTCGCTCCAAGAGCGACCCCGGATACGATCGTGGAGCGGATCGCAGCGGCGACCCGCACGGCGATGGCCGATCCTCACTTGCAGGAAAGCTATCGCTCACAAGGTCTGGAGCCGGACATCGATTCGGGTCCTGACAAGTTTCAGCGCCTGGTCGAGGACGAACTGGTCCGCCTGGCTCCCATCGTCAGGTCGACAGGGCTCAAGCGCGATTGAGATCGCGCCAGGCCTGCGTGTGAAGCCGGAACCAATGCCGACGGAAGCCGTCGCTGAGCGAGAGCTCTTCGGGATGTTCTGCCGGTGGCGGTCAGTGCCATCGGGTCTGCCCGCTGCATCAACCTGCCAGCCTTACCGCGCTCGTTCGATATGAGCCCGGATCGCCTGTCGCTCGGCATCGATCCAGCCATGCTGGCGCGCCTTGGCTACCATCTCCGCATAGCGCCGATCCCAGCTTGCGTCATCAGGGCGGCCCGCCAGCGTAGGGACCAGATCGATCGAGACGAGCGCATCACGATCGTCGAGAAGCGTGATCCCTTTCCAGCCCTGCGTTTCGGAATTCGCGTCGGCATGCAGCGCCAGCTTGAAGTTGCGGAAGTCGAACGGCTCGGTGAGCCGGACAATTCCGCCGTCGAAGCATTCGATGATCACGATGCCGCTCCCGTGTTCTGGCCCTTGGGCGACGATGCCTGGTTTGGCACCGCCGGAGCCGCCTATGCCTGAGGCAAGGCCCGCAGTGCGCCCTGAAAGTTGACGAGAGGATCGCCGTCCCCGCCGCGCGTCGCCACGATCCTGCCGATGAAGAGACCATGCGTGCCGACCATCTGGTGGTGGTGCAGCACGCATTCCAGGACGCCGATCGCCGGTTCGAGCAGCGGCACGTCGAGGACGCCTTGTACCCATGGCGACGTCGCGAAGCGGTCGATGCCCTTGGCGCCGCCGGCGAAACGCAGCGCCAGATTTTCCTGTCCGCTGCCGAGGAGGCTGATGCCAAAGCAGCCATTGGCGAGGATGGCGGCATGCGTTTCGGAGCTCGCATTGACGCCGACGAGCAGACAGGGCGGCTCCATGCACAGCGAGGTGACGGAGCTGACCGTCAGCCCGCGCCGTGCGGTCCCTGTTCCCGTCGCCACGATCGCCACGCCGCTCGCGAGGTTGCGCATGGCCAGGCGGAATTCAGCAGCTTCGACTGAGCGGACATCGGTCATTTGCGAGATCTGGCATCCCATGACGTACCTCCGGGCTCGCCCTGGCGCCGCGCTATGCCGAAACCGCGTCGCCCGCGATCGTGCCGCGACCGGCAGGGGCGGATTTCAGCTCTTTCCGGATCGCGGGGATGATCCTGCTGCCCCACAATTCGATCTGGCGCAGCATCGTGCGCTGATCGAAATCGCCGAGCTGGGTCTGAAGCGCGATATGGGACGGCTTGAGAATGCTGATCTCTTCCAGCATACGGTCGATCACCTGGTTGACGCTGCCGACGGGCAGGTTGCTGCGCATCGTTTCCAGGCTCATATCGTTCGGGCCGGCTTCTTCCTTGATCAGATAGCCGTCGTCGCTCTGGGCGCGTCGGAACTTCAGGCTTTCGGAGAGCCGGCGCTGGAAGCGCGCATTGTCCAGATAGGACTGGATCTCACTGTCATTGTCGCTGGCATAGGCGCAGCGCAGGAAGCCGAAATGCGTGTCGTCGATGGAACGGCCTTCGTTAGCCGCGATCCCCTCGAGACGTTCGCGCAGCGCCTTGATGGCGTCGAGGCCGTTGAGCAGCGCGGTGACGAACAGATTGTGGTTGTCACGGATGGCGCGGCCGAGAGTCTCGCCATGGCCGGACGTGACCCAGATCGGCGGCATCGGTTTCTGCACCGTGCGCACGGCGATCGCGGTCGGCGGCATCTTCAGGTGCTCGCCGTCATAGGAGAAGATGCGTTCGCGCATGCCGGCCTCGAGCACGTCGTAGAATTCGGCGAACAGCGCGTGCGAATGGTCGAGATCGATTCCGAAGCGATCGAACTCGAATTTCTGGTAGCCCGAGCCGATGCCAAGATCGAGGCGGCCGTTCGAGACGGTGTCGGCAAAGCCGATCTCGCCGAGCAGTCGCGCCGGATTGTACAGTGGCAGCACGCAGACCGCAGTGCCGAGGCGGATGCGCCTGGTCAGGCCGGCGCAATGCGCGACCATCATCAGCGGCGAGGGGCAGAGGCTGTAATTGTTGAAATGATGCTCGGCGTACCACGCCGTGTCGAAACCGGCGTGCTCGGCGATAACCGTCTGCTCGACGGCGTTGTTGATGACCTGCTGCGAGCTTTGATGATAGCCGCGCTGCTGCGCCAGAATGAATACGCCGAATTCCATCGGTTGCGTCCTCCACCGGATTGCTTCTCGGCCGCGCTTGCGGCCGCTCGTCGCTTTTGCGACGCGTTCTCAGCAAGCTAGGGGCTTGAGCTTTTTCGAACAATTGACGTAATCTGAGCATGTCCTTTGCAAAATCTGAAAAGATCGAATGAATCGCCTTCAGGCCATGGAATTGTTCGTCAGCGCCGTCCGTGAAGGCAGCTTTTCCGCGGCCGGGCGCCGCGTCGGGCTCTCGCCGGCGTCGGTGTCGCGCTACGTGGGCGAGCTCGAGGCGCAGCTCGGCGTGCAGCTGTTGAACCGCAGCACGCGCCATCTCGGATTGACCGATGCCGGCAAGATCTTCTTCCAGCGCACCGAGCAGGTGCTGCACGGCATCGAAGATGCCGAAGCCGCGGCGCTTGCGCTTCAGACTGCACCGCGTGGAACGCTGCGGGTGCACTCGCGGACGCTGTTCGGCATCAAGGTGCTTTCGCCCCTGATACCGGGCTTTCAGAAGCTCTATCCGGAGCTGAAGGTGGAGCTGCGTCTGTCCGAGCGGCGTCCCCAGCTTCGCGAAGATGAATTCGACGTCGACTTCCAGATCCAGGCGGCGAAGGACGCGGGCCTCATGCAGCGAAGGCTGCTGAGGAGCGAGCGGATTCTCGTGGCTTCACCGGACTATGTCGGCCGGATGCCGAAATTGCGCGAACCGGAGGACATCACCCGCCACAATTGCCTGACCTACTGGATGGGTCCCGACGACGTGGTCTGGAAGTTCATGCGCAAGAACCGGCTGCGCGAGATCGTCGTGCCTTCGTCCCTCAGTAGCAACAACGGCGTGGTGCTGTGCGATCACGCCGTTTCCGGGCACGGCATTGCCCTGCTGGACGACTACACCGTGGCGGAGGAGTTGAAGAGCGGGCGTCTGATCCGCCTGCTGCCGGGCTTCCGGGTGACGAACTCCACCTTCGATGAAGGCATTTACGCGACGTTTCTCCAGAGCAGCTATCTGCCGGAGAAGATCAGGGTGTTCGTGGACTACATGGCGGAGAACGTACCGAAGCAGGTCAAGCGATCGCAGTAATCGAGGTCGCGCTTAGCCCGAAGCAAACCAGTGCGCCGGCAGCCCGCGCACGCCGAGGCCTTCGACCGCGAACAGGCCGCCGGCATCCGGGTGATCGTCGGCGAGCGCGTGGCTGCGCGAGATCGATGTCACGTAGAGGACGTCGAGATCGGGTCCGCCGAAGGCGAGGCTGGTCGGGTGACGGATCGGCATGTCGATCGTCCGCACCATCGTCCCGTCAGGTGCAAACCGCGCGATCTTGCCGATGCGCACGAGGACGGACCAAAGGTAGCCTTCCGAGCCGATCGTTGCACCGTCGCAACCAGACTGCTGCGCCTCCGTCTCGACGAAGACGCGCTTGTTCGCGAGGGGACCCTCCGCCCTGTAGTCATAGGCCCAGATCATCCGTCTTGCGCTGTCGGCGAGATAGAATGTCCGGCCGTCCGGGCTGAAGCACGGTCCGTTGCTCACGGCAAGGTCGGTCTCCAGCAGCTCCACCGCGCCGGTTGCGTCCAGCCGGTAGAGACCGCCCAGCGGCGTCTCATCCTCGGCGCGGTCACTGTGCATCGTGCCTGCCAGGAAGCGGCCATGGGGATCGGCCTTTCCGTCATTCAGCCGCAGCTTCGGGTGGTCCAGCCCGATCGACGGTCCCTCGATCAGCGTGCGCTTGTCGAAATCGTAACCGGCAAATCCGTGGCGCATGGCCAGCACCGCGCCGCCATCGTCTCGCAGGGCCATCGAACCGATCGGCGCAGGCACGCTGAACGCGTCCGCCACACCGGTGGCGAGGTCGCGCATGCGGATCAATCCGGCCAGCGCGTCGATCCAGAAGAAGCGCTTCCGCCGCTCATCCCATACCGGGCTCTCGCCGAGTTGGTCCTTTGTCGCGCCGAGGCGCATAATCCGGATTGCGCTCATGGTTCCTCTCGAAGTGGGCGCCGGGCTTGACCGATCGGTCTGTGAAAAACTAGTTTCATTCCAGGGTTCTCTGGTTGGCGCCGGGCCGCCGAATGGATTGCAGGCTTCATGACTGAACTGTCAACGATGAAGGACGGCGTTGCGAACCAGGCCGAGGCCTCCGACCGCGTGCTGCAGATTCTTGCCGAAGCCGGGCGGCTGTTCGCCAGCAAGGGATTCGAGGGAACGTCGATGCGCGATATCGCGCTCGCCTGCGGCATCTCCAAGTCGCTGCTCTACCACCATTTCGCCAACAAGGACGAGATCTACGCGCGCGTGGCGGTCGGCTCGACGCTCGAGCTCTATCTGTTCGTGCGCGATCGCATTCCCGACGGGGCGCCCTCGCAGAAGATCCGCGCGTTCATGGTCGCCACGGCCGAATACTTCCGGCGCTATCGTTGGGCCTGGATCGCCTCCACGACCGCCTTCTGGAACGATCCCGATCGCCACAGGCACAAGGAGCGGCTGACGCGCCGCGACCGTTTCGAGAATTTTCTCCGCGGCCTGATCCAGGAAGCCATCGATGCCGGCGAAATCCGCAAGGTCGACGTTCCCATGACCGGGCGGCTTATCCTTTCCTCGCTCAATTGGATGCATCGCTGGTACAACCCCAACAAGTCCGCGACCCCCGAGCAGATCGCGGAGATCTTCTTCGACATGATCTTCAATGGGCTACGAAGCGGCGAGCTGGTCGAGCTTCCCGGAGCGGTGCCGCCCAAGGAGCCGCTCAAGACAGGCCGGCGCAAATCGCGCTGAGCGGCGGCTGGTGGCCGGGCCTCATTCCAACACGATGTTCTGCGCCTTGATCACCGGTCCCCAGAGCGCGGCATCCTTGGTCAGCTGCGCGTCGAGCCGGTCCGGTGCGCCGGTATCGACCATCAAGCCGTCGGTCTCGAGCTGTTTTGCGATCTCGGGCTTCTGCATCGCGGCGTTGGCCGCCGCGTTCAGCCGCGCGATCGCATCGCGCGGCGTGCCCGCAGGCGCGTGCAGCGCGGTCCAGAACGATGCCGTCAGGTCGGAATAGCCGGATTCGGCCAGGGTGGGGATCTCCGGGAAGCTGGCCATGCGCTTGTCCGAGGAGACCGCGAGGATGCGAAGCTGACCGCTGCGCGCGTGCTCGATGACTGCGGCGGGCGTTGCGAAATTGAGGTCGCATTCTCCCGAGAGCGTTTCCATGATGGAGGCCGGATTGTTGCGATAGGCGACGTCGGTGACGGCAAATCCCATCGACTTGCTCATCATGATTCCGAACAGATGAGTGACGCTGCCCGGACCGAGGGTAGCGTAGAACAGCGGCTTGTCGCGCCCTTTCGCATAGGCGACGAAGCTCTTCACGTCGGCGACGGGCGTCCGCGCGTTGACGGTCAGCGACAGCGGGCCGTTGCAGAGCATGGCGACGGAGACGAAATCCGCGAGCTTGTAGGGCAGGTTCTTGCGCAGCAGCACGTTCAGCGAAATCGGGCCGGTGCCGCCGGCCAAGAGGACCGATCCATCCTTCGGCGCGCGCGCCACATATTGCGATCCGACGATGCCGTTGGCACCGGGCTTGTTGTCGACCAGAACCGGTTGGTCCAGGCTTTCCGCCATCGCCTTCGCGATCGAGCGCATCAGGCTGTCGATGGAGCCGCCGGGCGCATAAGGCACAATGATGAAAACCGTCTGAGAGGAGCGCGCTCTCACGATGCCAGGTGCGGCAAGCGGAGCGGCGAGGGCGCTGGCGATCAGAGTTGCCGCCTGGCGTCGGCTGATCCTGGGCATGCGAGTCCTCCTCAAGGTCGTTCTTTGATTGCATGTGAATCTATCGGCTGACCGATCGGTCGGTCAATAGGACATCGGCAGGATATTGCCAGCTGCGACGTTCGGTGCTATCACCGCGAAAAGCTGACCGATCGGTCAGGCGATAACAAGCAAGACAAACCAGGCAAGCAGAAGCCCAGGAGGAAGCCATGTCAGGAGATATCGTCACCCTCGAAGTGTCCGACCACATCGCGCTGGTGACGCTGAATAGGCCTCCCGTGAATGCGCTCGATCGCGCGATGCGCGACCGCATCGTCGCCGTGTTCGACGAGATTTCCGAGCGCAGCGACGTCAGGGTCGCAATCCTGACCGGAGCCGGAAAGGTGTTCTGCAGCGGCGCGGATCTGAAGGATCGTCCGGATCCGACCCAGATCGGTGCGTTCCACAGCCACAACCGGATCACGCGCGAGACCGGCAATTGCATCCGCGAATGCTCAAAGCCCGTCATTGCGGCCATCAACGGCGTTGCGCTGGGGGCCGGCGTTGGCCTGATGGCCTCCTGCGACATCTTCTACGCCAGCGAAGAGGCCGTGTTCGGCATGCCCGAGATCAATGTCGGGCTCGCCGGTGGTGCGGCCATGCTGAACACCTTGTTCGGCCGCTCCCTGATGCGCCGCATGTTCTTCACCGGCTATCGCGTGCCGGCCGCCGAGCTTTACCGCCTCGGCATCATCGAGGCCTGCACGACCAGGGAAAACCTGATCCCCGAAGTGATGAAGCTCGCCCGGGAGATCGCGTCCAAGAGCCCGATCGCGATGGAATACGCCAAGAACGCGGCGAACATGGTCGAGCTGATGCCGCCGCGCGACGCTTATCGCTTCGAGCAGAACATCACCATGGCGCTGTCGAAGACGGAAGACGCCAAGGAAGCGCGGATGGCGTTCCTGGAGAAGCGCGCACCGGTGTTCAAGGGGCGCTGAGATGCGGCCGGGAGAAGGTCTCGACGCGCTGATGTCGCCGCGTTCGATCGCGATCATTGGCGCCTCGCAAGAGGCGACCAAGATCGGTGGCCGGCCGGTCGATCTGTTGCGTCGCCACGGCTACGCAGGCCGCATCTATCCGGTCAACCCGAAGGCCGCGATGGTGCAGGGCCTGAAGGCCTATGCTTCCGTTGCCGAGGTGCCGGAGGCGCCGGATCTCGCCATCATCGCGGTTGACGCGGAGCGCGCGGGCGAGGCCGTGGAGCAGTGCGCCGCGCGTGGCGTCCGCAGCGTCGTCGTGTTCTCGTCCGGTTTTGCCGAGCTCGGCGAGCAGGGTTGCGCGATGCAGGAGCGGCTGCGCGTCGCCGCGCGCAATGGCGGCATGCGCCTGCTGGGGCCGAACTGCCTCGGCGCGGTCAGCATCGCCGAGAAGAGCATCGCGACGTTTTCGATCGTGCTCGAGCACAGCATGCCGGTTGCCGGCTCGCTCGGAATCGTGTCGCAGAGCGGCAATCTCGGCAGCTACACCATGCGGCTCGCCAGCGAGCGCGGTGTCGGCGTCAGCCGCTTCATCACGACGGGCAACGAGTGCGACATCGACATCGCCGACGGCATCGCCTGGATGGCGCGTGATCCCGCTACCAAGGTCATCCTGTGCTGCCTCGAAGCCTGCCGTGACGCCGGCCGCCTGATCTCGGCGCTGGAGGAGGCGCGTGATGCCGGCAAGCCCGTCATCGCGATGAAGATCGGGACGTCGGCGGCTGGGCAGGCTGCCGCGGCTTCGCACACCGGAGCAATGGCCGGATCGGACGCCGTATTCGACGCACTGTTTGCCCGTTGCGGCGCGGTGCGCGTCCGCAGCATCGACGAGCTCATCGATCTCGGCCACGCCGCATCGATCCTGCTGCCGGATCGGCTGCCGAAGGGGCCGGGCATCGCGATCCTCACCGCATCGGGCGGCTTCGGCGTGCTGCTCGCGGATGCGGCACAAGCGGTCGGGCTGACCCTGCCGGAACTCCGACAGGAGACGCAGCGGCAGATTCTTGAGCTGGTGCCGTTCGCATCGGCCCGCAACCCGGTCGACGCCACGGCGCAGATGTCGAGCCGTCCGGATCTTCTGGAGAAGATCATGTCCGCCGTCGTGGCGGACGAGAGCGCTGATGCGGTGATCCTGCCGCTGCCGTTCTCGCTGCACCTGCCGCGCCTGCGATCCATCTATATGGACACGCTGCGCAACATCCGCACGCAATTTCCGCACCGTCCCGTCATCCTGTGCGTCGACGGTCCGGAGGATGCGCTGACCGAGCTGCACGCACTGGGCTTTCCGACGGTGGAAAGTTTCGACGGCTGCTGCGCAACCATCGCCGCGCTGGTGCGATTGCAGGCGGTGTCGAAGCGTCCGCAGGACGCGCCCGCGGCCGTCGCGCTGGCGGGGCCGCTCCCGACCGATGCCTTCCGCCACGAGCTCGGAGCCAAGCGCGCGCTGGCCGAGGCCGGCGTTCCAGTCCTTGCCGAGCGTCTCGTGCAGGATGTCGATGCGGCGGCGCGTGCCGCCAGCGAGATCGGCTATCCCGTGGTGCTCAAGATTGCCTCGCCCGATCTGCCGCACAAGACCGAAGCCGGTGGTGTGGTCGTAGGCCTGGGCTCGGAGGCCGAGGTCCGGCGAGCCTACGCCCAGATGCGCGACCGCGTCGCCACCAGGGCGCCGCATGCAACGATTGATGGTGTGATCGTAGCGCCAATGGCCAAGGGCGTCGCCGAGCTCATCCTGGGCAGCCGCATCGATCCCGTCTTCGGCCCGGTGGTGATGGTCGGCCTCGGCGGCATCTTCGCAGAGATCCTCCAGGACTCCGCCGTAGAGATGGCGCCGGTCAGCGAGACGCAGGCCATGGCCATGCTGAAATCGCTCAAGGCGTTCGCGGTGCTCGACGGCGCGCGCGGCCGGCCGCGGGCCGACCTCGCAGCTGCGGCCTCGGCCGTTGCCGCGTTGTCGCGTTTTGCCGCCGCACATGTCGATGAGATCGCCGAGATCGACGTCAACCCGCTGCTGCTACGGGCGGAGGGCGAGGGGGCCGTGGCGCTCGATGCGCTGCTGATCCCGCACGGAGAGCGGCCGGTCCCACACTGAATCTAAACGAAGAGAACCGGCAGAAGCCGGTCCAGAGGAAGCGCGTCAAAGCAGGAGGAAACGGTGAAGAGATCGACGATCACTGCGCTCGGCATGATTGCCTTGCTGCTCACGAATGCGCCGCTGTCCGCACAGGGCATCTCCGGCGACGTCGTCAAGATCGGCATCATGAACGACCAGAACGGCCCCTATGCCGACAATTGCGGCCTCGGCTCGGTCGCCGCGGCTAAGCTCGCGGTTGGCGACTTTGGCGGAACGGTCAATGGCAAGAAGATCGAGCTCGTGATCGCTGACGACCAGAACAAGCCCGATATCGGCGTCGCCATCGCGCTGCGCTGGGTCGACAACGAAGGTGTCGACGCCATTGTCGGCTGCTCGGCGTCGTCGATCGCGCTGGCCGTGCAGGATATCATGAAGAACCGCAAGAAGCCTTATCTTCTGGCCGGCACCGCGGGCTCGTTCTTCACCAACGACAAATGCTCGCCGATGACCACGCAGTGGGTGGTTGATACCTATGCCCAGCCGAAGGCCACCGTGAAAGCCCTGCTCGCGCAGGGGATCGATAGCTGGTTTTTCCTGACGGTGGATTATGCCTTCGGCAAGGCCTGGCAGGCGGATGCGACCAAGTTCATCGAAGCGGGCGGCGGCAAGGTGGTGGGCTCGGTGCTGCATCCGCTCAACTCGTCGGATCTCTCCTCGTTCCTGCTGACGGCACAGGCCAGCGGCGCCAAGGCGATTGCGCTCGCCAATTCGGGCGCGGATTTCGCCAATGCGATCAAGCAGGCGCAGGAGTTCGGACTGACCAAATCGCAACTGCTTGTTCCCCTCGGCCTCATGATCAGCCAGACGCACGGAATTGGTCTCAAGGATCTTCAGAACGTGCGGCTGACAACGCCGTTCTACTGGGACATGACGCCGGAGAGCCGGGCCTTTGCCAAGCGCTATGCCGAGGCCACGAATGGTCAGCTTCTCAATGAGGGCAAGGCCGCCACCTACAGCGCCATCACGCATTATCTGAAGGCGGTCGCTGCCGCCAGTTCCGACGACGGTGATGCCGTGATGCGGCAAATGAAGAACGCGCCGATCAACGATTTCGAAATGAAGAATGTCAGCATCAGGGCTGACGGCCAGGTCATGCGTCCGCTCTATGTCGCGCGCATCAAGGCTCCGACGGAATCCAAATACACCTACGACTATTACGACATCACGGGCACGATCGCGCCCGAGGATGCGTGGCGGCCGGCATCGGAGAGCGCCTGCGATCTTCTCAAGTCGCAGTGAAGGACTGGCGGCCGGGCAGGACATGTCGGCAGATATGACGAAAGCAGGAAGCGTGCGATGAGCGTGGTTGAAGCGGTATCGATGCAAGCCGTCGCGGTGGAGAACCTGACGGGTGAAGCCTATCGCGGCGCGATGCGTCGCTGGCTGCATGGCAATCTGCCCGCCAGTTTCCGCAGCGACAGCGCTGCATTCGCATCGCCCACACTTCAGCAGTCCATTGCCTGGGAGGCGGCGATGTACCGCGCCGGGCTGACGGGCATCACCTGGCCGCAGGCCTATGGTGGGCACGGCCGCTCCTTGCGAGAGCACCTGATCGCCAATCAGGAGATCGGCGCGCTCGCGATGCCCGAAAGCGTCAACTCAATCGGCAAGGAGCTTGCTGGTCCCATCATTCTCGCGGTTGGGACCGAAGAGCAGAAGCAGCGTTTCCTGCCTGCGATCCTCGACATGCGCAACATCTGGTGTCAGGGTTTTTCCGAGCCCGAAGCCGGCTCCGACCTGGCGGGGCTCCGCACCCGCGCCACCCGGGACGGTGACGGCTGGCGCATCACCGGCCAGAAAATCTGGACCAGCGGCGCATACCGGGCCCAACGCTGTCTCGTGCTCGCCCGCACCGGGCCGCTGGAGGACCGCCATCGCGGCCTTGCGATGTTCGCGGTGCCGCTCGATGCGAAGGGCGTGCGGGTGCAGACCATCAAGTCGATCGATGGCCGCGAGAGCTTCTGCGAGGTGTTCTTCGACGAGGTCGAGGTGGCCCAGACCGATGCGATCGGCGCGCCCGACGAGGGCTGGGCCGCGGCGATCCGCGTGCTGGAGATCGAGCGCGCCACCAACCGCATGTATCGCGCCTGGCGCTTCGAGAACGAGCTGCGCCACCTGATTTCGGTCTGCAAGGCGGACGCCGCGCTGTCGCAGTTGGTCGACGATCATCACTACGCGGTCAGGCTCGGCGAGGTCGCGGTCGAGATCGAGGTGCTGAAAGCACATGTCGAGACCGCCGTCGAGGCGCTCGTCAATGGTGACAAGATCGGCGCGCGGGGCAGCCTTGCGAAGCTCTATTGGAGCGAATCGCATCAGCGCTTTGCCGCGCTCGCCCTGGAGCTGCTCCAGCAGGCCATGTTGCCGCAGCTCGCGGCGATCAAGGTGGCGCGGCGGCGGTTCGAGGCGATCTATCTGCAGGCCCGCGCCGAAACGATCTATGCCGGCACGACCGAGATCCAGCTCGGCATCATCGCCGATCGGATCCTCCAGCTCTCGCGAGGCAAGTGATGATCCTGGCCGGTGAAGGACTGCAGCCCGCCGAATTCGCCGCAACCGCGACGCGTGCGGTCGTCGCCTGTGCGGGGCAGGAGATGCGGGCGCAGGCGCGCAATCTCGCCGGTGACGGACTGCTCGGCATCATCGCGGACGAGGAGGTCGGAGGGCTTGCCCTGCCGCTCGGCTTCGCGGTGCCGGTGATCGCGGCCGCCCATTCCGGACTGCTCGGCTTTCCGCTGCTCGAGACGCTCTTTGCCGGCCGCCTGCTCCAGCAGTCGCTGCCGCATCTCGCCACCGCGATCGTCTCGGGCGAGACGTTGGTGTCCATCGCGTGGCAGGGCGAGGCTGTCGCCGAGCGGGAAGGGGAAGCTGTCGTGTTGAGCGGCTGGGTTGCGCGAGCCCCCTGCGCGGACAAGATCGACTATCTGTTGGTCCGGATCGGCGAAGGTGCTGCGGCATTGATTCCGATCGATGCCGAAGGCGTTGTGGTGGAAGACGCGGCAGGTCTCGATCTGACTGTGCCGGAACACGCGGTGCGTCTCCAGAGGGTCCGCATCCCCATCGATTCGATCCTGCCGGCGAACACGTGGGATATGCTCAGCTCAGACGCCAACGTACTGCGTGCCGCGGCCATCCTGGGATCTGCCGAGGCCTGCCTGTCGCTGGCGCAGGAGCATGCGTCGACGCGCCGGCAGTTCGGTCACGCTCTGTCCTACAATCAAGCCATTCGTCATGCGCTGGCGCGACAGAAGCTGGGGCTGGAGAGCATTCGTCATGCGATCACGCGAAGCCTGTCCGAGGGGAGTGGTTCCGTTCAGCGCGATGCGGCGTTCCTGGCCGCGGCAACCTATGGCAGCTCGATCAGCGAAGGCGCGCTGCAGATCCATGGCGGTATGGGCTTCACCTGGGACATCCCGGTGCATCGTCATTTGCGCCGGATCCGCACGCTGCAAGCGCAGGGCGATGCCAGCGGCCTGATCAGCGCATTTGGCCGCCGTTACGTATCGGAAATTGCTCCGTTCACTGAGGCAGGAGCATGAAGGAGATGACCATGACCGAGACCAAGGATCAGACGCTCGCGGGCCGCGTTGCACTCGTCACCGGGGCCGGAAACGGCATCGGCCGTGCGACTGCGCTCAAATTGGCCTCACGCGGCGCGATTGTCGGCGTCAATGATCTGAAGCCGGAATTCGTGAACGGCACGGTCGATGCGATCAAGGCCTCCGGCGGCGAGGCGTTGGCCGTTACGCAGGACGTGTCCAGTCGCGACGGCATGCGGCAGGCGGTGCTTGGAGTGGCGGAGCGGCAGGGACGGTTCGACATCCTCGTCAACAACGCAGCCTGGGTCCGTTATCAATCGGTCGCCGACATCGCGCCGGAGACCGTCGAGCGCATGCTCAATATCGGCTTCAAGTCGGTGATGTGGGGTATCCAGGCGGCCGCGGAAGTCATGGATGCCGAACGTGGCGGTGCGATCGTCAACGTCGCTTCGGTGGCCGGTCTGCTTTCGGCCAAGAACAGCATCGTCTACAGCGGCATCAAGGCCGGCGTCATGGGCATCACACGCGCAGCCGCGGCGGAGCTCGGGGAGCGCAACATCCGCGTCAACGCGGTGGCGCCCTCGGCGATCCCGACCGAAGGAACCATGCGCAACCGCAACGCCGAGCTCGATGCGCGCCGGATCGCACGAACGCCGCTGGGGCGGCTCGGCACGGTCGACGACATCGCCAAGGCGATCTGTTTCCTCGCCGGCGACGACAGCGCATTCATCTCGGCACAGGTGCTCACCGTCGACGGCGGGATCACCCTGACCAATATTGCCTGACGGTGCGATCGCCATGTCCAGTCTGACGCCGGAACAGCAGGTGCTGAAGGAGACCTATATCAAGGCGCGCGGCTATTGGCGGCCCTGGACGGAAGGCCTGCTGCGCCTCGATCCCGAATTTCTTCAGACCTACGGCAAGTATGCGGGCTATGCCGCCGAAAAGGGGCCGCTGTCTCCCAAGATGCGGGAGCTGATCTACGTCGCGCTCGATGGCTCAGCGACGCATCTGTTCCGCTCAGGGCTCGCACTGCACCTCGGCCTCGCGCTTCAGGAGGGGGCGTCGGCGCGGGAGATCGTCGATGTATTCCGTCTCGCAACGGCCCAGGGGCTCGACGGCTGCAACGTCGGCGTCGGCATTCTCGCGGAAGAACTGGCAAGCGCGGGCCTGGAGGTCGATCAAGGCGAGCTCTCGGACGAGCAGAGGGTGCTGCGGGATGCCTATGTCGCGCGGTTCGGCGATTGGCCTGACTTCTGCGAGCAGTGGCTGCGACACGATCCCGGCTATTTCGCCCTCTTGTTCGATCTCCTCGCGGGCGGAGCGGCCGGGGAGGGCCTCGACCAGCGGTCGCAATGTCTGATCTCGATCGCATTGAACGCCTGCTTCACGGCGCTCAACCCGCAAGGGCTGCGCGTGCAGATCAAACGGGCCCTGCGGCTCGGCATCGGCCAGCGGGAGATCCTGCAGGTTCTCCAGATGACCGCGCATCTAGGCGTTCATGCCTGCGCCATCGGAGTGCCGGTTCTGATGGAAGCCCTCGATGAGCGTTCGTCGATGGCCGGCGCAAGCGGGGAAGGGCCGGGCGAGGGAGAGCGAGCATGAAGGGATTGGCGATCCGCAATCACAGGGCCTTCGCGTCCGGTGTCCTGTTCCTCGCCTTTGCAATCTTCTTCTTCGTGGCGGCGCTCGGCTACCCCGCGGGCACGGTCGCGCGAATGGGGCCGGGCTATTTCCCGCGCCTGCTCGCGATCGTGCTCGCTGCCATCGGCCTCGTCGTGATTCTCAGTGCCATGAAGCCCGCCGCGGAACGGCAGCTGCTGCGCAAATGGGATTTCAAGGGGCTCGCCTGGGTGACCGGGTCCGTGGTCCTGTTCGCAGCCTTGCTGTTTCCGCTCGGTCTGGTCGGCGCATTGTTCGTGCTGATCATGGTGTCGAGCCGGGCCAGCTCCGAGTTCACCTGGACAGGCGCGCTGGCGAATGCGGCGGTGCTCATTGCGCTGTGTCTTGCCGTCTTCGTCTACGGTCTCGGGTTGCAGCTGCCCGTCTGGCCGTCCCTTCTCACCTGAACGGGCCGATCGATGGATCTCGTCCACAATCTGGCGATCGGCTTTGCGACCGCCGCCCAGCCCGCCAACCTGCTCTACGCCTTCTTCGGATGTCTGCTCGGGACCTTGATCGGCGTGCTTCCCGGCCTCGGCCCGCTCGCAACTATCGCGATATTGCTGCCGATCACCTATGCGCTGCCGCCGGACGCCGCGCTGATCATGCTCGCCGGAATCTATTACGGCGCGCAGTACGGCGGCTCGACCACTGCCATCGTCGTCAATTTGCCCGGCGAATCCTCCTCCGTCGTGACCACGATCGATGGCTACCAGATGGCGAAGCAGGGCCGCGCCGGCGTCGCGCTCGCCACCGCTGCCATCGGCTCGTTTTTTGCAGGATGCGTGGCCACGCTCGCGCTGGCCGCCCTTGCAGGCCCGCTGACCGCGACGGCGCTGCTGTTTGGCCCAAAGGAATTCTTCGCGCTCATGATCCTGGGGCTGATCCTCGCCTCGGTGCTGTCGAGCGGCCCGTTTATCGAGGGCATCGGCATGGTCGTGCTCGGCATGCTCCTCAGCCTCGTCGGCACCGATTTGAACAGCGGCAGCCAGCGCTTTGCCTTCGGCATTCCCCAGCTGTTCGACGGTCTCGATTTCGTGCCGTTGGCGATGGGCATCTTCGGCTTTGCCGAGATCGTCAAGAATCTCGAGCAGGACGACAAGCTGTCGCTGGTCACCCAGAAGATCACCAATCTGTTTCCGACCCGCGACGACTTCCGCCGCATGGTGCCGGCGATGCTGCGCGGTACGGCCCTGGGCACGTTGCTGGGCGTCCTGC
Source organism: Bradyrhizobium sp. IAR9 (assembly GCF_013408065.1). Lineage (NCBI taxonomy): Bacteria > Pseudomonadati > Pseudomonadota > Alphaproteobacteria > Hyphomicrobiales > Nitrobacteraceae > Bradyrhizobium > Bradyrhizobium sp. IAR9. The sequence continues at coordinate 1,055,930 of NZ_JACBZW010000001.1, read as the reverse complement.
CCGGCGGCGGTGCGGTGCTCTCGTCCTTTGCGTCCTATACGCTCGAGAAGAAGCTGTCGCGGCATCCCGAGCAGTTCGGCAAAGGAGCCATCGAAGGCGTTGCAGGGCCTGAATCGGCGAATAACGCAGGCGCGCAGACCTCGTTCATTCCGCTGCTGACGCTCGGCGTTCCCTCCAACGTCGTGATGGCCCTGATGGTCGGCGCCATGAACATCCACAACATCCACCCGGGCCCGGAGGTGATGACGAAGAACCCGACCCTGTTCTGGGGCCTCATCGTCTCGATGTGGGTCGGCAATCTGATGCTGCTGATCCTCAATCTTCCGCTCGTCGGGCTGTGGGTGAAGCTGCTCACCATTCCTTACCGATATCTGTTTCCGGCGATCATGGTGTTCTGTTCGATCGGCGTCTATTCCATCAACAGCGGAACATTCGAGGTCTACGAGGCCGCGATGTTCTGTGTGTTCGGCTACGTCCTGATCAAGCTGCAATTGCCGGCGGCGCCGCTGCTGCTGGGGCTGGTTCTGGGCCCTGCCATCGAGGAGAATTTTCGCCGTGCCATGGTGCTGTCGCGCGGCGACGTCACCGTGCTGCTCACATCGCCGCTCTCGGCGAGCCTCCTGGCCGCGGCCGCCATCGCGATTCTCCTGATCATGCTGCCCACGATCCGGGCGCGGCGCGAGGAGGCGCTGCAGGAATGAGATGAGGGCATCAGCCGGATCCACCAGCTCAACATCGCCCGTCTCGCAACCAGAATGTCGTAACGCTCGGCAATTTCCGCCGATCTGAGCAGCCCCGTCCGTCCTGTCGCGACCCCCGGACCTATCGGCATTGCGGCCATCATCAGCCGGATCATGATCTCGCTGAGATCGAGCGTACCTCACGCAGCGGCAGATGTCGTCGCAATAAAGGCCACAGCAACGAAGTGATGGCGCCGAAGCATTCCTGACGACCGCACTCCCGGCGAATCTTCCTGCGGCATTTTGACCGCACCGATCTGCAATCATCGAAAGCGCATTTGAATCGTTCCAGACATTCTCCTCCCGGTTGGCGATGATCGAGGCATTCTAAGTCGCGCGCACGCATTTGCGTTGCCGTCACGATGGCGTCTTTTTAAAGAGGCGATGCAGATCGCTGACGTTCGGATGTTGCCGCCAAGACGAAGGCAGCAAACGCGCGTGCGCGTCTGCAGAGCAACTGATTGACGGGCCATGCATGCCGGCCGAGCTCGGATACGAAGAGCTGCTCTTCGATCCATGGTCGTTGCTGGCCAAACGCGGAAGCCGCTTCACGGCGGGCTGCGCGCTATTGATGAAGGACTTTCTGGAATGCGACGTGCGGGTGGGGATAAGACGGTAGCTCGCTTTGGTGCGGCGCTGCTGGGTGGTGTGGCGTGGCTGACGTGGTTCGAATCGCCTGCTCAATCCCAAACGCCTCAGGGCGGTAATTCCCTTCCGCCCGTGACTGTCGAAGCCCCGACGCAACAGTCGGTTCGCCGTGCGCCAACCAGGCGAAACGATGCGCGGGTCCGATCGACCTCACGGCGCGCCCCGCAAGCCCCGACGGTCGCAGTGCAATCGCAACCGGCTGTCGTCCCGCCATTTGCCGGCGGGCAGGTCGCTCAAGGCGCGCGACTGGGGATGCTCGGAAATACCAACACCATGAAGTCGCCGTTCAGCGTGACGAGCTACACGGACAAGCTCATTCGGGATCAGCAGGCGGCAACGGGTGCGGATGCCCTGATCCTCGATCCCTCCGTGCGAAGTTCCCACCCGACCGGCGGTATCGTCGATTCCTTCAACATACGCGGCTTTCCGATCAACGAAGGCAATAACGGTGAGTTCGCCTTCGAGGGCCTTTACGGAATCGCGCCGACATATCGGATCTTCACGGACTACGTCGAGCGCATCGAAGTGCTCAAGGGTCCCTCGGCCGCGCTCTCGGGCATGGCGCCCAATGGCGGCGTTGGCGGCGTCATCAATGTCGTGCCCAAGCGCGCGGAAGAGGATTTGACCCGCTTGACCGCGAGCTACGGCTCGACCGCACGTTTCGGCGGTCACTGGGATGTTGCGAGGCGCTACGGCGATGGCAAGGAATGGGGCGTACGCGCCAGCGGAAGCGTCCGCGGCGGCGACACGCCCATCAATCGCCAATCCGAGACGACAGGTGTCGGATCGCTGGCGCTCGACTATCAAGGCGAACGGTTCAGGTCCTGGCTCTATCTCATCGCCCAGACCGATCGGTTCGACGCGCCGTCACGTCCCTTTCTGATGGCTCCCGGCCTGCAGGTGCCGAAGGCGCCGGACGGCAAGCTGAACGTGACCCAGCCCTGGGAATGGTCGCGCATCAACGACCAGTCCGCCTTGCTGCGGACCGAGTACGATCTCACCGAGCAGGTCACGCTGTTCGCGGATGTCGGCGGCTCCAAGACCAACGTCGAGCGGTTCTTCGGTCTTCCGACCATCGTCAGCACGAGCGGCAATACGACCTCAACGCCCCAGTACTTCGGCCTCAGCATCGATCGAACTACATATGATGGCGGTGTTCGCGCCCGCTTCGATACCGGCTTCGTCCACCATGCCGTCGCCTTCCAGGCCTCGGTCTATCACGACGCGCTGCACCGGCGGCTCACCAATGGCAGTCTGGTCACCTCGAACATCTACAGTCCGACCGTCGCGCCGACGCAGTTCGCGAACGAGATCAGCGACCGTCCCCGGCTCTCGGACAGCGAGCTTACCGGGCTCTCGATTGCCGACACCTTGTCCGTGCTCGATGAGCGCGTCCTGTTGACTTTGGGCGTCCGGCGCCAGGGCATCGAGGCGCACAACTACCTCTCCAACGTCGGGACACTGACGTCGTCCTATGACAAGAGCGCGGTCACCCCTGTGGTCGGCCTCGTCGTCCGGCCCGTGGACAATATTTCCCTGTACGCGAACTACGTCGAAGGTCTCGCCCGGGGCGACGTGGCTCCTCAGAACGCGTCCAATTTCGGCGAAGTGCTGCAGCCTTACGTCGCCAAGCAGTACGAGGCCGGCATCAAGGTGGATTTTGGCCGGATTGCAACCACCTTCAGCGCGTTCGAGATATCGAAGGCGAGCGGCGAGCTGTCCGCCGGGCGCTTCGCGGCGACAGGCGAGCAACGAGTCCGCGGGCTCGAATTCAACGTCTCCGGCGAGCTCACGCCGGATGTTCGTATCCTCGGAGGCGTTTCGCTGCTGGACGGCACCCTGACCAAGACCGCCGTCGCGGCCAATGTGGGCAACACGCCGATCGGCGTTCCGAACATACAGGCCAATATCGGCGCGGAGTGGGACCTCCCGTGGATGAGAGAGCTCACCGTGAATGGAGCCGTGATCTACACGGGCAGGCAGTTCGTCGACGCCGCGAACAAGCAGCCGATTCCCGAGTGGACGCGGCTCGACCTCGGCGCTCGCTACACCACCGCGATCAATGGCAAGAAGACGGTTTTCCGCGCAAACATCCAGAACGTGACCGGTGAGAGTTACTGGTCCAGCGTGGCTTCGTTCGGAACGTTCTTCCTGGGAGCACCGCGCACATATCTCCTGTCGATGACCGTGGACATGTGATCGTTGCGCATTTCGCTCGCGTGAAACGCAGCCCAGCATTCCGCTCCGGCGCCGTGATGCGCCGGACTAAAAAAGTCTCCATTGAATCAACGAGGTGACTTCCGTCTCGGTGGGCCCTTTCGGCCGCCAGGCCGAAAAGTGGCGCGGCTCTTGCTCTTGCCAGTATGAGGGTTCTTGATAAACGTCATACTGCGGGATCAGGTGGATGGAGCAGGCGGTGAGGCGGACTCTGCGGGCGGTCGAGCCCGGACCGGTGGTGCTGTTCGGGGGGCTGATCGCCGCCAACATCGCCGCATGGGCCTGGGCCTTCGCGCTGTTCGGCGACCGGCCGACGGTGCTTGCGACTGCGCTGCTGGCCTGGGTGTTCGGTCTGCGCCACGCCGTCGATGCCGACCACATCGCCGCCATCGACAACGTCGTGCGCAAGTTGATGCAGGCGGGTGGCGCGCCGCACAGCGTCGGCCTCTATTTTGCGCTCGGCCATTCCACCGTCGTCGTGGTCGCGACCATATTGCTCGCGCTCGGTGTGGTGAGCCTGGGCGGCGACAGTCTGCTCAAGGAGATCGGCGGCCTCATCGGCACGTCGGTGTCGGCGCTGTTCCTGCTCGTGATCGCGGCCATCAATCTCGTCATCTTCGCCGGCCTGTGGCGGACGTTTCGTGCGGCGCGGGAGCAGGGCGTTCACGACGCCGAAGGTCTTGAGACGCTGCTCGCCAACCGCGGCTTCCTCGCGCGACTGCTCGGACCGCTGTTCCGCCTGGTCACGAAACCCTGGCACATGTATCCGCTCGGCTTCCTGTTCGGGCTGGGCTTCGACACGGCGACCGAGATCGGCCTGCTCAGCATCTCAGCAACCGAAGCCGCGCGCGGCGCGTCGGTCGCCGACGTGCTGGTTTTCCCTGCACTGTTCGCGTCGGGCATGGCGCTGGTCGATACCGCCGACTCCGCACTGATGGTGAGCGCCTATCGATGGGCCTTCGTCGATCCCTTGCGAAAGCTCTGGTACAACCTAACGATCACCGGCGCCTCCGTGGCGGTCGCGCTGTTCATCGGCGGTATCGAGGCGCTCGGGCTGATCGCCGACCGGCTCGACTTGTCCGGAGGGATGTGGACGCTGGTCGAGGGCCTCAACGAGTCGCTCGCCAATGTCGGCTTTGCCGTGATCGCGCTGTTTGCAATCGCCTGGGTCGTCTCGGTCGTGCTCTATCGCCGCATCCTTGCGGACGGCCGGCACCGGGCCGCGACGAAAGCTCTGGCATGCGCCGATGCGACCGAAGCGGCATGAGCCCTTTCGTGGCGGCGGCGCGCTGACGGCACTCTCGGCCCTGGTTCTGCTCGCGGATGACGGCCGCGCTTTCGCCCAGGGCGAAAACACCTCACGCGAGCTGCCGGCAATCCAGGTCGGCGGCGGCGAGACGGCGGGGCGCAAGAAGCCGGTCGCATCGCGCCGGGCCGGCAAGCCGTCCCCGGCCGACCACCGCATCCCCGCGTATCCGGCAGCGGCGCAAGCGTCGGATGTGCGCAGCGTCGCCTCGGGTGCAAAGGGTCAGCTTGGCATGGCCAGCGAGATCTCCGTCTCGGGCGAGGAGATCAATGCACGCCCTTTCACGCGGCCGGGCGAAGCGCTCGAAGCCGTGCCGGGTCTCATCGTGACGCAGCATTCCGGCGAGGGCAAAGCCAACCAGTATTTCCTGCGCGGCTATAATCTCGACCACGGCACAGACCTTGCCATCACCGTCGACGGCGTCCCCGTGAACATGCGCACCCACGCGCACGGCCAGGGCTATGCCGATCTCAACTGGCTGATCCCGGAAACCATCGCCGCAGTGGACGCGCGCAAGGGGCCGTACTTCGCCGACGAAGGCGATTTCGCCTCGGCCGGCAGCGTCCATATCGGTCTGATCGACCGCACCAGGGGAATAGCGCAGCTGACCGCCGGCAGCTTCGGCTATCGCCGTCTGCTCGGCATGGACTCTGCGAAGGTCGGTGACGGCTCCTTGCTCGTGGCCGGCGAGATCGGGACCTACAACGGCCCGTGGGACAACCCGGACAATGTGCGAAAGCTCAACGGCCTCGTGCGCTTCAGCCAGGGCACCGCGACCGACGGGGTCTCCATCACCGGCATGGCTTACGCCAACAAATGGAATTCGACGGACCAGGTCCCGCAGCGCGCGATCGCATCCGGCTTTCTCGATCGCTTCGGCTCGGAAGATCCAAGCGACGGCGGCAACACCAACCGTTTCGCGCTCTCGGGCCGCATCGCGCAGAGCGACGATTTCGGCTCCTGGAAAGCCAACGCCTATGTCGTGAAGAGCCAGCTCGACCTCTTCAACAATTTCACCTACTTCCTCAGCGATCCCGTGCTCGGCGACCAGTTCCACCAGCACGACGATCGCCTGATGGCGGGCGCCAACATTTCGCGCACGCTGAACGGCTCGCTGGCGGGCTTGCCGATGCAGACCAGCTTTGGCCTGCAGTCGCGCTATGATGCGATCGATCTCGCGCTCACCAACACTTTCCAGCGCGGCTTCCTTGCCAACATTCGCAGCGACAAGGTCGGCGAGGGGAGCGTCGGCATCTATGCCGACAATACGGTGCGCTGGACCGACTGGCTCAGGACGACGGTGGGCTGGCGCGGCGACTATTATGCCGCCGACGTCACCTCGCGGTTCAATGCCAACAACTCCGGCCGCACCGACGCCGTACTCGGCAGCCCGAAATTCAGGATGGTGCTCGGCCCGTTCAACCAGACCGAATTCTTCTTCGGCGCCGGCTACGGCATGCACTCCAACGACGCCCGCGGCGCGACCACGACGGAGGATCCCAGCGATCCCGCGACGAGGCTGACGCCATCGCCGCTCCTGGTGCGCACCAGGGGTGCAGAGGTCGGCGTGCGCAGCAGGATCGTTCCCGGCCTCGACACCTCGCTCAGCGTCTTCATGCTGGATCAGGATTCCGAGATCCTGTTCTCCGGCGATGCCGGGGACACGTCGGCAACCCGCGCCAGCCGACGCTACGGCTTCGAATGGACCAACCACTACCGACCGACGTCCTGGATCGACATCGACGCCGATCTCGCAATGACTCATGCACGCTTCCGCGGCTATGACAGCGAGCAGGCGGACGTCTATGCCTCGCTCGCCGGCTATCCCGAGGCGCAGATCGGCAACGCGCCCGGCAACTACATTCCGAACTCGCCGGCGATGGTGGCATCGGCAGGCGTCACGCTGGGCGAGAGGACCGGCTGGTTCGGAACCTTGCGCTGGCGCTATCTGGCGTCGAGCCCGCTGACGGAGGACAACGCATTCCGTTCCTCTGCGACCAGCATTTTCAACGGCCGCGTCGGCTATCGCATCGACAATGGCTGGCACCTTCAGCTCGACGTGCTGAACCTCTTCAACACGAGGGCGAACCAGATCAGCTATGCCTATGGCTCGCTGCTCAAGACCGATACGCTTTACAACCTCTGCATATCGGGCACTGCGCCAACTTCAGTCTGTCAGAACGGCGTGATGGACTACGTGCTGCACCCCGTGGAGCCGTTGACGTTCCGTCTTACCATCGCCGGGACGTTCTAGGTCGCGGCAGGCCATGGGCCGCGAGAGTCTCCGCGCGAAAAAATGGTCCCGCAACGCGCGATGCGTTGCAGGCGAGGTTTGTTGTGGTAGTGAACGGCGAGGTTGGCGACATATCGCGGCCTGAAAGCCCAGCAGGGGGACCGTCGATGAACCGTGACCTCGATCTCGCCGACTTCGAACTGCACCCGCAGCGTGGTGCGGTGCTGGCCGAGGTGCATGCCCGCCCATTCACCCGGCTGACAGCGCCGGTCACGGTGCTGCGCTTTGCCTTTCTCGGCCAAGGCGAGGTCGCCGAGGCGGACCGGCAGAGCTTCGTGGCATTCTGCATGTCGCACGGCCAGGCGCCGCCGGACGCCGGAACCAAGCATCATCAGGTGATGATCGGTGACACCCAGCTCCGCTGGGAGCAACACTCGGAGTTCAGCACCTTCACCTGGATCCTGAGCAGCCCGCAGACGCCCGCGCGCCGGTTCGGCGAGATCGGTGAAGAGTCGGCCGCGTTGATCCGGTCTCTGCGCCAATCCGGCCAATTGCTGGTCGCCGTCAAGCTCGAGGTCGAGCAGACTTCGGCGGCGCTGGAGCGTGCGCAGCAGCTGTTCGAGAGAGGCAGTCTCGCCATTGCCGCGGTCCGCAGCGGACCTGCCGTCGTTGCATCCGACTTTCGCACGGACGATCAGGGCTTCGTCCGCATTCTCGTTTGCAACGACGGCCTCTCGCCCGGCCGGCTCGGCGCCCTCGTGCAGCGTGTGCTGGAGATCGAGACCTATCGCACGCTGGCGCTGCTTGGTCTGCCCGCCGCGCTCGAGCTTGCGCCCGCTGTCGATCATATCGGTAGGCGGCTCGTCGAAGTGCGCGAGGAGATGCAGGGCGCCGAGGATCTCAAGCTCAACAACCATCTCCTGACGGAACTGACCGCATTGGCGGCTTCGCTCGAAAGGGGAGCTGCCGGCAGCTCGTTTCGGTTCGGCGCGAGCCGCGCCTACAACGATATCGTGCAGGCGCGCCTCGCCGTGATCGAAGGCGGCGAGATCGCGGGCTATCCGACCTGGTCCTCCTTCCTCGCCCGCCGCATGGCACCTGCGATGCGCACCTGCGCGACGATGGAGGACCGGCAGGCCGATCTGTCGATCAAGCTCGCGCGCGCGGCCGATCTGTTGCGCACACGCGTCGATGTCGAGCTCGAGGAGCAGAACCGCGATCTGCTACGCTCGATGGATGAGCGCACCCGGTTGCAATTGAGGCTACAGAGCACGGTCGAAGGCTTGTCGGTGGCGGCCATCGGCTATTACGTCGTCAGCCTGTTCGGCTACCTCGCCAAGGGTGCCCATGACGGCGGCCTGCATGTCGAGCCTTCGCTGGCAACCGCGATCTTCGTGCCGGTTGCCGTGGCGGTGGTCTGGATCGTCACCCGCAACATCCGCAGGCGGCACTTGAAGCACGACGAAATGTCCGGCGCTCACGACTGAGGGCGCAAACGAGGCCCTTGCGCTCCCGCGCCGATCCGGGATGTCGCTACGCTCGGGCTCCGGGGCCGAGCCTGTGTCGCCCTCTGTCAATCCGCTTCGCTAAAAATATTCCACTTTACCGAAATTCGGTTTCGGCGTATGTGTTGCCCATCCCGGCTCACCCAAGAGGGGCGACTATGTGTCGTCACTGTCGCGAGCCGGGTCTGCGGTGGACGCGGCAGCGTCGGCACGAGAGGCGCGGGCAGGGCGGGTAGTCCCTGTGAGCCCGAGGCTTCGTGCGGATGAGCGGCGCTGTTCAGTTCGTCTCGCCACATTCTTCCGGCAACGTCGACAAGGCCGGGAGATAATGTGGTGACCAGCGAACGCGCGTACGGCAAAACCGTGTGGTCCTGGCCGTCGTTGCTACGGTCAAGCCTTTCGCGGAGATGCGAGCGAGCCCAACCGGGCAGACTGCATCATCCAAATTCGCGGGGCGAGGGAGGCCAGAAGGAATGGTCGGCTCCCGGGAGATCACGGCATAAGCCGTCCAACCATCGCGCAGGGAAGGCCGAGTGATCGGCACCACCTGTATGCTGCTGTGCGGTTCTTTCTGCGTGTGCTTTTCGCGCAGCGGACCGCGGGTGCGAGCCAGCACCCGGCCTTCCCTGCGCCCTCTTGGCCTTAGAGGGTAGCGAGACGAAGCAAAGCTCGGGCGAATTGCGCCGCGAGGCTGCGAAGGCATGTCCGTCACCAACTCACCGTCGTCGCCCGGCTTGAGGCGAATTCGTCAGGTCGAGACCCCGAACAGTCTGCGAACGGCCGGCAGCCACTCGCCGGTCATCGTGAACTCGAGCCCAAGGCGCGCGCCGCAGGCGATGGCCAACATCGTGACGGGGGCCGAAACCGCGAGCGTCGACAGCGCGCTGAGGCCCTGACCGATGGTGCAGCCCATCGACATGATGCCGCCGATGCCCATCAGCAGCGCGCCGATCATGTGACGCTTCAACTCGCGTGCGTCGTCGCACGCTTCCCAGCGGAAGCCGCGCGCGAGCATCGCGGCGGCAAACGAGCCTGCGACGACGCCGGCAACCGAGCCGATGCCGAAATTGAGCCGCGCGCCGGAGAAGGTGGCGACGTAGAGAATGGCGTCACCAAGCGGTGCCACGAAGCTGAGCGAGGAGACCCGCACGGGGTCGAACTCGTCGTCGGCAAGCCATCCGGTGGCAAACCAGCCGAACGCAATCGCGGCGCCGACGGCAATGCCGGAGGCCAGCAGCCGCGGCGACCGGATCAGCCTGCCATCTGCAAGGGCCCAGAAGGCGAGCGCGGCGGACATCGCCACGACGAGGATCGCGCGCATCGCGCTGCCTGCGCCGAGCAGCGACGTCAAGGTCTGGGTGCTTCCCTCGGGTAGCCGCAACGACAACGGCTCGATCAGCATCAGGCGCAGCATGCCGGTGATGCCGCGCATGGTCGCGAGCGCCGACAGGCCGAGCACGAGAAAGACCACGATGGCGCGCAGATCGCCGCCGCCAACGCGCACCAGCGTACCGAAGCCGCAGGTGCCGACCAGCGCCATGCCGACGCCGAACATCAGCCCGCCGATGATCGCACCGCCAAGTCCGATCGACGCCGTGAGGTAGATCGACCGCGACAGATCGACAATGCCGAACGCGGCGAGCGCCTGGGTCGCGAGCAGGGCGACTGCCGCGGCCAGCGCGAAGGATTTCAGCCGACGAAAATCCGATCCGAAGAATGCGTCCTCGAGCATCGCCAGCGTACAGAAACGACCCGCGCGGCCGGCAACGCCGAGCACGGCACCGGCGGCAAGCCCGCATGCGAACGCTATGGTCGAAGGGCTCAGCATTCCTCCCGCTTCGTTTTTGGTTCTGCCTTGCGGGTAGTCTGCGCCGGTGGGGCGCGAAAATCCAGCGTGGAGAACTACCGGCGGCGCCGGCGAACCGGCTCGCAGAACACGTCGTAAACGGCGGTGAGAATCTTGCGGACGTCCTCGCTGGCGAGACTGTAGTAGATCGTCTTGCCGTCGCGGCGGGTCGTCACCAGTCGATCGAGCCGCAACCGCGCGAGCTGCTGGGAGACGGTCGATTGGCGCTCGCCAAGGAACTGCTCGAGCTCGGTCACGGACTTCTCGCCCTCGGCGAGGATGCAGAGCAGCAGCAATCGGGACTCGTGCGACAGCGCCTTGAGCATGTCGCTGGCCTCGCGCGCCTTCTCGATCATCTGCTCGAGTTCGGCGGAGCCCTCGATATCCTTCAGCTTTGGCAACGGCATCGCGTCAAGTTCCTCTCAGAAAATCCGTAAGATGGTCACGACCTCCCGGGTTCCGATCCCGTGTTTGACAGGATTCGGTCCAACAGGCCGAAGAAGAAGGCATCGCCGGGATAGCCGCGAATGCGCCCGATCTCACGGCCCCCTTGTACCACGACGAAGGTCGGCGTGAAGGGACCCGGATCGATTCCGGCGAGATCGGCGGGAAGGGGGCTGTTCAGGTCGACCCGGCGCAGTGGTGCAGCCCGGCTTTCGTCGGTCTTGCCGTAGATCGGGGCGATCTCGGCGTTGAAGCGCGCGCACCAGGCGCAGCCGGCGCGCTCGAACATGACGAGCTCGGCGGCGCGCGATGCCGTCGCGGGCAGCGTGAGCCCGACGGCGAGCGCGAGCAAAACGATGATTCTATTCATGCTGCGTAACCGGCCTTTGCAGACTTCCTCGTGAAGGACTTGCTTTCCAAACGTCGATCGGCGCTTTATATCATTAAATTCGTATATGTGCTAGGGATGGGGCGGAAATGACCTTGGACGTTACGCTGGGTGCGGCCTTCGTCGCGGGCCTATTGTCGTTCCTGTCGCCCTGCATCCTGCCCCTGGTGCCGCCCTTCCTGTGCTACATGGCCGGCGTCTCGGTCACGGATCTGTCCGGCGACAGGCCGGATCTGCGGCCGCGGATCCTGATCTCCGCGCTGGCCTTCGTGGCGGGCTTTTCGCTGGTGTTCGTCGCGCTCGGCTCGACCGCCTCGATCGCGGGACGCTTCATTTCCGCGCACCTGTCGACGCTCGGCATCGTCGCCGGCGGGCTGATTATCGTCATGGGGCTGCATTTCCTGGGGCTCCTTCGGATTCCGCTGCTCTATCGCAGCGCGACCGTGCAGGTCGACAACCGCCCGGCCGGCGTGGCGGGGGCTTTCGTCATGGGTCTGGCCTTTGCGTTTGGCTGGACGCCCTGTGCCGGCCCCATCCTCGCCGCCGTCCTGCTGATGGCGGGATCGGAGGACACGACCGGACGGGGCGCACTGCTGCTCCTCGCCTATTCGGTCGGGACCGGCATTCCCTTCCTGGTCGCGGCGGCCTTCACCGGTCGCTTCATTGCCGCGCTCGGCCGTGTGCGCCGGCATCTCGGTCTGATCGAGAAGACGATGGGCGTATTCCTGGTCGCGACGGGTCTGATGTTCCTGACCGGATTGATGCCCGTGGTCTCCGAATGGCTGCTCGAGCATTTTCCTGCATTGACCAGCATCGGCTGAGGCTAGCCGTAACGGAAGTCGAGCAACTGGGCAAAGGATTGCAGTTCGATGAGGTAACGATGCACGAGGGGGCCGTCGCCCGCCATCGCGGCATGAGCGATCTCGCCGCTGCTGGCGATTGCGCCGTCGATCAGGCGGCGGAATTCACCTTGGGCGGCGATCTCGCTGTTTGCCCATTCGTTACAGCGTTGAAGCCGATCGCGGAACGCGCTCGCGGCGGCGACGGTGTCCTCGGCATTCGCCGATGCCGGCTGTTCGCCGTACCTGGTGGCGGCGATACGCAACGCTTCCATGGCGGGCGCGATCTCGAAGATGCAATCGCCGAGATCGTACAGGCCCGCGTGACGCCTGAGCGCGTGAAAAGCCTGCCGAACCGCAAGCAACTCGCGGCCGGCGGCGACATTGTCTCCGCGGTCCAGCGCGCCCGTGATCGCCGTGAGTCTCTCGCGACCTCCGTCGAGAAATCGCGTCAATTCGGCCGGCGCATAAGCGGGCGGGGGACCGGATGTGCTCGGCACAAGCCGCTTCCACCCGGCGACCGCTTCGTCCGTCTCGATCTGCGCCAGTGCGAAATTTCCAGTGCGCGCATAGCTCACGGCGGTGCGCAGATTGGCCATGATAGGCGCCATCGCCGATGCGAAATCCGCAGGTCTATCGGCTTCCGCGCCGAGCGCGAGCGCGTTCGAGGCCAGCCATGCCAGCAGCACGATGGTGCAGCGCAAGATCGGATCTCCTTGTCACATTCGTGTATTCGAATATCATAATGAAAATGAGCAACGCGCAAGACCTTCCGAGGCACGAAACCCCGACGTCGCTTCGCAAGCCGACGCGACGCGGCGTCCTCGCATTCGCTGCAGGCGCGGCGTTGGCCGGCCGCGGCGCGGCGGCGGCCGAGGCCGCCGTCGGAGAAGACGGGCTCTATCACGAGCCCTGGTTTCTGCAGAGCTTCCTCGATCTGCGCGAGGATCTGGAGGGCGCTGCGGCCGGCGGCAAGCGGCTTGCCATCATGTGGGAGCTGCGCGGCTGCCCCTATTGCCGCGAGACGCATCTTGTGAACTTCGCCGATGCCGGCATCGCCAGCTATATCCGCGACAATTTCGAGGTGTTGCAGCTCAACCTGATCGGCGCGCGCAAGGTGACGGACTTCGACCGCCAGGAATTAACAGAGAAAGAGCTCGCCCAGAAATACGGGATCCGGTTCACGCCGACCTTTCAGTTCTTTCCACCATCCGCCGATGGCCTCGAAACAAAGGATGCAATGGCGCGCGAGGTGGCGCGGGCTCCCGGTTATCTCAAGCCGCCGCACTTCCTGGCGATGTTTCGTTTCGTGCGGGAGCGCGCTTACGAGCGCGGCTCGTTCCGGGATTTTCTGGCCGCGAACGGCTGATGCGGAACGCCGTCGAATTCCGCTTGACGCCGGCGTTTATATGAACATATCATAATAACTGAATTTGATGGACTGTGAGTCCGTCGTGACCAAGAGCGGGCGTCACCCCGCGATCCGAGGGTAGGGAACATGCGGCGCTCGCTTGCAGCTGCGTTTGCACTTTGTCTGTCGGCCGGAAGCGCTCTGGCGCAAGATCCGAACAAGGAGCCGATCAGGCTCGATATCGTCAACGACTCCTTGCCGAAATCCCTGACCGGCGCGCCCGGTAATGCCGCCGCCGGCAAGAAGGTGTTTCTGACGCGCACGCTCGGCAATTGCCTGGCCTGCCACCAGGTCACCAGCCTGAAGTCCGAGGATTTCCACGGCGAGTTCGGTCCATCCCTGGACGGCGTGGCCGGCCGCTACACCGAGGAGCAATTGCGCCTCATCATCGCCGACCCCAAGCGCATCTTCACCGACACCGTCATGCCGGCGTTCTTCCGGAATGATGGCCTCAGCCGGGTGCGCCCGGAGTTCGTCGGCAAGTCCATTTTGACGGCCGCGCAGGTCGAGGACGTCATCGCTTTTCTCAAGACGCTGAACTGACGGCGAGGAGGATCAGGAATGAGAGCCATCAATCGAAGGCAGGCATTTGCGCTCGGGGGCGGCTTCGTCATGCTGACGCTGATGCCCATCGCAGCCGATGCCGAGGTGACGGGCGATGCGGCGAAGTGGATCGAGGCGTTCACCGGCGGCAAGCAGCCTGCCAAGGGCAAGATCGCGCTCGACCTGCCGGAGATCGCGGAGAACGGCAACACCGTGCCGCTCTCGATCAACATCGAGAGCCCGATGACGACAGACGCCTATGTGAAAGACGTTCTGATCATCGCCGACGGCAACCCCAATGCGGGCGTGGCGACGCTGTCGTTTACGCCGCTGTCGGGCAAGGCGGAAGCTTCGATCCGGATCCGGCTTGCGACCACGCAGAACGTGATTGCGGTCGCGAAGATGAGTGACGGTTCGCTGTTCATGGAGCAGAAGACCGTCAAGGTCACCATCGGCGGCTGCGGCGGCTAGGGCGTCAGGAGAGGAACAATGGCAGACAAACCGCGCATCAAGCTTCCCAAGGAAGCGGCCAAAGGCGAGGTAATCCAGATCAAGACCCTGGTCTCGCATGTCATGGAATCCGGCCAGCGCAAGGACGCGCAGGGCAAGGCCATTCCGCGCAAGATCATCAACAAGTTCGCCTGCGAGTTCAACGGAAAGCCGGTGTTCTCCTGCGCGCTCGAGCCTGCGATCTCGGCCAATCCCTACGTCCAGTTCGACGCGCGGGTCGACGAAGCCGGCACGTTCAAGTTCTCCTGGACGGACGACGATGGCACGGTGATCACGGCTGAAGAGAAGATTGCGCTCAAGGCATAATGCGCATCGCGCATTGAGGGAGGCACGCAATGGCGCGACGATATGTTGGGTTGGCCGCTCTGGTCGCGGCCGCCGCGTCGGTTGCGACGCTCGCGGTCGCCGAGGACGCTGAGCGCAAGGGCATCGCGGCTCCGCCCGGCCACGTCTTCAAGACCATCATCTCCGGCTACGAATTTCGCAGCAAGGAGACCCGCGCGTTGCAGGACGACGATCTCGAAAATCCGGGCTTCCTCGCCGTGGAGCGCGCGGCTGACGTCTGGAAGAAGGTCGAGGGCAGCGAGGGCAAGTCCTGCATGAGCTGTCACGGCGAGGCCGAGACCAGCATGAAGGGCGTCGGCGCCGCCATGCCGAAATGGGACGACAAGCTGAAGAAGCCGGTCAATCTCGAACAGCGCATCAACATCTGCCGCAGCGAGCACATGAAGGCCGAGCCCTGGAAATTCAAATCCCGTGAGCTGACCGACATGACAGCCTTCGTGCGCTACCAATCGCACGGCATGAAAGTCTCGGTGAAGACCGACGGGCCGATGTCGCCCTGGTTCGAGCGCGGCAAGCAGATCTATTACACGCGCTACGGCCAACTCGATCTCGCCTGCGAGTCCTGCCACGAGCGCAACAACGGCAAGTTCATGCGCGCGGACTTCCTGAGCCAGGGCCAGACCAACGGTTTTCCGACCTATCGGCTGCGCGACCAGCGCCTGGTGCCACTGCATGAGCGATTCGAAGGCTGCATGTTCGACGTGCGCGCCGAGCCGTTCAAGCCGCTATCGGACGAGTTCCTCGCGCTCGAGCTCTATGTGGCCTGGCGCGGCATCGGCCTTCCGGTCGAGACGCCATCGGTGCGCAACTGAAACGTTGAGCTTGCAGGAGTGTTGCGCATGATCTCTCGCCGCGAGTTCATTCAGGTTGCCGCGGCAACGGCGGGACTTTCGACCGGTGTGGGCTCCAGCCTGACCCGTGCGTTCGCCCAGCAGCGCTTGACCGAAAAGGAATTGTTGGCCTTCGAGCCGCTCGGCAACGTCACGCTGGTGCATGTGACCGATATCCACGGTCAGCTGATGCCGCTCTATTTCCGCGAGCCCTCGACCAATCTCGGCGTGGGCGAGGCCAAGGGCCTTCCGCCGCACGTCACCGGCAAGGAGTTTCTCGCCCGCTTCGGCATCGCGCCCGGCTCGTCGGCGGCTTATGCCCTGAGCTCGGAGGATTTCGAGGCGCTCGCCAAGAGCTATGGCCGGATCGGCGGCCTCGACCGCGCCGCGACCGTGATCAAGGCGATCCGTGCCGAGCGCGGCGACAAGGTCGCGCTGCTCGACGGCGGCGACACCTGGCAGGGCTCATGGTCGTCACTGAAGACGCGCGGCCAGGACATGATCGACTGCATGGCGCTGCTCAAGCCCGACGCCATGACCGGCCATTGGGAGTTCACCTACGGCTCCGAGCGGGTCAAGCAGGCCATCGAAGGCCTCGGCTTCCCGTTCCTCGGCCTCAATATCCGCGACACCGAATGGAACGAGGCGGCGTTCGAGGGCTCGACCATGATCGAGCGCGGCGGCGTCAAGATCGCGGTGCTCGGCCAAGCCTTCCCCTATACACCGGTCGCCAATCCGCGCTGGATGATTCCGAACTGGTCGTTCGGCGTGCGCGAGGAGGACGTCCAGGCGCAGGTCGACAAGGCGCGCAAGGGCGGCGCACAGCTTGTCGTGGTGCTGTCGCATAACGGTTTCGATGTCGATCGCAAGCTCGCGAGCCGGGTCAAGGGCATCGACGTCATCCTGACCGGGCACACTCATGACGCCCTGCCCGAGGCCGTGAAGGTCGGCAAGACCCTGCTGATTGCGTCCGGCTCCTCGGGCAAGTTCGTGTCACGGCTCGATCTCGACGTTCGCGACGGCGAGGTCAAGGCTTTCAGGTACAAGCTTATCCCCCTGTTCTCCGATGTGATCGCTGCGGATGCCGAGATGGCCGCAAAGATCACCGAGGTGCGCAAGCCTTTCGCGTCCGAACTGTCGAAGGTCCTTGGCAAGACCGATTCGCTGCTCTACCGGCGCGGCAATTTCAACGGCACGTTCGACGACCTGATCTGCCAGGCGCTGCTGCAGGAGCGCGATGCCGAGATCGCACTCTCGCCCGGTTTCCGCTGGGGCACCAGCGTGCTGCCCGGACAGGACATCACTTTCGAGGACGTCACCAACGCGACCGCGATCACGTATCCGGCGGTTTACCGCATGGGCATGACGGGTTCGCGGTTGAAGGAGATCATCGAGGACGTCGCCGATAACCTCTTCAATGTCGACCCCTATTATCAGCAGGGCGGCGACATGGTGCGGATCGGCGGGCTTTCCTACGCGATCGACGTCACCAAGCCGCAGGGGCAGCGCATCTCCGACATGCAGGTCCTCAAGACCGGCACGCCGATCGAGCCCGCCAGGGAATATCAGGTCGCCGGCTGGGCCAGCGTCAACGAAGGAACCGAAGGGCCGCCGATCTGGGACGTCGTCGCGAATTACCTGACGCGACAGAAAACCGTTCGGCTCGAGCCCAACCGGGCCGTCAAAGTTACCGGAGCGTAAGAAGCGATGTCGAAGATGGACAGTCAATCCCGTCGCAGCTTCCTGGCCGCCGGCGCCGGCGTCGCAGCCTCGATGCTGGCAAGGCCGGCGGCCGCAGGCGGAAATCCCGCCAACCAGCCGCCCAATGTGCCGGAATGGACCAAGTCGCTCGGCGAGGGCGTCGCGGTGCGCCCGTATGGTAAGCCGTCGAAATTCGAGAAGGACGTCGTCCGGCGCGACGTCGAATGGCTGACCGCCTCGCGCGAATCCTCGGTGAGTTTCACGCCGCTGCATGAGCTCGAAGGCATCATCACCCCGAACGGCCTCTGTTTCGAGCGGCATCACGGCGGCATCGCCGAGATCGATCCGGCCGATCATCGCCTGATGATCCACGGGCTGGTCGAGCGTCCGCTCATTCTCACCCTGGAGGAGTTGAAGCGCTATCCGCGCGTCAACCGCATCCACTTCATGGAATGCGCGGCGAATTCGGGCATGGAATGGCGCGGCGCCCAGCTCAATGGCTGCCAGTTCACCCACGGCATGATCCACTGCGTGCAGTACACCGGCGTCTCGCTGCGCACCCTGCTGGAGGAAGCCGGCGTCAAGGCGAGCGGCAGGTGGCTGCTGGTCGAAGGCGCCGACGCGGCGGCGATGGACCGCAGCCTGCCGATCGAGAAAGCGCTCGACGACTGCATCATCGCCTACAAGATGAACGGCGAGGCGCTCTATCCCGAGCAGGGCTATCCGATGCGGCTCGTGGTGCCGGGCTGGCAGGGCAATCTCTGGGTCAAGTGGCTGCGCCGCATCAAGGTCGGCGACCAACCCTGGCACACCCGCGAGGAGACGTCGAAATACACGGACCTCATGCCGAACGGCAAGGCGCGCCGCTTCACCTGGTCGATGGACGCCAAGTCCGTGATCACGAGCCCGAGCCCGCAAGCGCCGATCAAGCACGGCAAAGGCTTTACCATCGTCTCGGGTCTGGCCTGGAGCGGCAACGCCAAGGTCAAGCGCGTGGACGTGTCACTCGACGGCGGCCGAAATTGGTGGCCGGCGCGGCTCGACGGGCCCGTTCTCGACAAGGCGCTGACGCGTTTTTACTACGAGTTCGACTGGAACGGTGAGCCGCTGCTGCTGCAATCGCGCGTGCAGGACGAAACCGGCTATTTGCAGCCGAGCAAGGCGGAGCTGCGCAAGATCCGCGGCGTCAACTCCATCTATCACAACAATGGCATCCAGACCTGGCATGTGCAGGCCAATGGTGAGGTCGAGAATGTCGAAGTCGCTTAAGTTCACTGCAGCCGCGCTGCTCGCATGCGCGCTGAGCGTGCCGGCGCTCGCGCAGCAGAAGGCGGACGCCAAGAGCGGTCCACGCTATCACATCGGCCGCGCGCCGACCGCGGACGAGATCCGCGGCTGGGATATCGACGTGCGTCCCGACGGCCAGGGATTGCCGGACGGCAAGGGCACGGCCATGCAGGGCGAAAAGCTGTTCATGGACAATTGTTCGTCCTGCCACGGCGAGTTCGGCGAGGGCAACGGCCGCTGGCCGGTGCTGGCCGGCGGCAAGGGCTCACTGACGTCTGACAACCCGGTCAAGACGGTCGGCTCGTACTGGCCCTACGCGTCCACCGTGTTCGACTACGTCCGTCACGCTATGCCTTATGGCAATACGGGATCCCTGTCCGTCGATGAATATTATGCGCTGGTCGCTTACGTCCTCTATCTGAACGACGTCGTCACCGATCAAAACTTCGAGCTGAACAAGAAGACCTTTGCGACGATCAAGATGCCGAACGAGCAGGGGTTCGTGATGGACGACCGCGCCACCAGCGAGAAGTCGTTCTGGCAGAAAGACCCCTGCATGAAGAATTGCATCGCCCCGGTGAAGATTACGGGGCGCGCTGCCGCCATCGACGTGACGCCCGAGGACGGCAAGGAGAAGAAGTCGCGGGGCGTGGAGTGAGACACGGCCGGGCGAGCCGCCGCGCGGTGCTGCATGCGGCTCTCGCTGTTGGCTCGCTCATCGTAATCCATCCGGCCGTGGCCCAGGCGGCCGAACCCCACAGGCTCGCGCTGCAGATCAGCGACGACGACCCGGTCAAGATGCGCGCCGTGCTCGATGTTGCGGCCAATGTCTCGCGGCATTATTCGGGACAGGGCGAGGACGTCGAAATCGCAGTGGTCGCCTTCAACGGCGGCGTCGACATGCTGCTTCAGGACCGCTCGCCGGTGAAGGAGCGCCTGGCGAACTTCCTGAAATCGATGCCCAATGTGAGCTTCATCGCTTGCGGCAACACGCTGGAGACGCTGGCGGCGAAGGAGGACAAGCGGCCGCCGCTGATTGAGGGCGTCAGCGTCACACAGGTCGGGGTTGCCGCGCTGATGGATTTGGCGGAGAAGAACTGGACGATTGTCCGGCCCTGAGGAGAAAGCCGCTGATGCGATGGTTGATAGGACTGGCCGTCTTGCTCGCGTTCGCAGGGTCCGCATATGCGGCTGAACAGGAGCTCGAACTGTCGGTCGACGGCCGCACCACGCTCGCGACACTGCGCACGCCAGCCGCGATGACACCGGACACGCCGCTCGTCGTAATGACCCACGGCACGCTCGCGCACAAGGACATGGAGGTCATTCAGGGCGTTGCCAAGGCGCTTGAGCAGCGCGGCATCGCTTCGCTCGCCCATACGCTGTCGCTGGGGCTCGATCGCCGCAAAGGCATGTACGACTGTACCGCACGGCATGATTATGTCGTTGAGGATGCAGTCGCGGAGATCGGCGCCTGGGTCGCGCGGGCGAGGGGCATGTCCCGGCTCGTCTTCGCGTTCGGCCATTCGCGCGGCGGCAACCAGGTGGCGCGGTATCTTGCAGCGAACGAGATTTCGCCGGTGGCGGGTGGGGTGCTGCTGGCGCCGGTGACCGCAAAAGCCGAGGCCGATCTGCGCGCCTCCTACGCCAAGACCTATGGCAAGCCGCTCGAGCCGGTTCTGGAGCTGGCGACGAAAGCGGTTGCGGCGGGCCGGGGCGGGGAGTGGATGGACGTGCCGGGCTTCGTCTATTGCCGCAATGCCGTGGTTTCCGCGCGGGCCTTTGCGTCATTCTACGGTCCCGATGCCGGCCAGGACACGGCCGCGCTGGTGGCGCGCGTGAAGATGCCGGTGCTGGTGCTCGCCGCGACCAAGGACACCGTCGTGCCCGACGTGGCGGCCGCCTTCACGTCGCTTGCCGGTTCGAGCGGGGGCAGGGTGCATCTCGACAAGATCGAGGATGCCGATCATTTCTTCCGCGACCTGTTCGCGGAAGACGTTGCCGATCGAATCGCCGAGTTCATCAAGCAGGCACGATAGGAGGGACCATGCAGCGTCGATCCATGCTTGGCGCGAGCCTTGCCGGGCTGTTTGGTGCGTTCGCGGTGCGCCCGGCGTCCGCGGCGACGGAAACGGCCGCGCGACAGCGCGTCGTCTATCATCTGGCCGATGCCGATCGTGTCGTCTTTGTTCTGGGCAATCTGCAGAACCATGTCGACGGCGTCGGTGGACCCGGCAAGGCCGACATCAGGCTGGTCTTGCACGGACCGGCGCTGCGTGCCTTCCACGCGCTCGCGGCGCAGGACCACACCGTTGCGATGATGACGAAGCTCGTCGATGCCGGCGTCGGCTTCGATGCCTGCGCCAATACGATGAAGGCGCAGGGCGTCAAGCTGGACGATCTCACGCCCGGTTTCGTGGTGGCCGAGAAGGGCGGCGTGGTGCGGCTCGTCGAGCTGCAACAGCAGGGATTTGCCTATTTGCGCCCCTGAGGCCGCTGTGTTCCGGCATCCTGCGACGTCGAGCTTTGATCTGGCTCATGGGACGCGACGACGCGATCGCTAGAATTGCATGCTCGCAGCAACAGCCG
This sequence comes from Bradyrhizobium sp. IAR9, assembly GCF_013408065.1. Classification (NCBI taxonomy): domain Bacteria; kingdom Pseudomonadati; phylum Pseudomonadota; class Alphaproteobacteria; order Hyphomicrobiales; family Nitrobacteraceae; genus Bradyrhizobium; species Bradyrhizobium sp. IAR9. The sequence continues at coordinate 1,034,548 of NZ_JACBZW010000001.1, read as the reverse complement.
AGGCGGACGTGCTGACGCCGATCATCGATCTCTTGGGTGAAGATCCGCTGTCATCGTTCGGCGGCCTCATGGTCGGAGGTCTGTTCGGGTTCTTCGCGCAGCGCAGCGGCTTCTGTCTGCGTGCCGCGGCGGTCGAATTTTCCCGAGGCGAGGGCGGGCCGCGCCTTGCCGTCTGGCTCCTGACTTTTGCCGCGGCGCTGGTGGGTACGCAAGGCCTGGTCGCGCTCGGCTGGCTCGACATATCCGAGGCGCGCCAGCTCGCGCAGCAGGGCAGCATCTCCGGCGCTCTCCTGGGCGGTGTGATGTTCGGTTGCGGGATGATTTTTGCGCGGGGCTGCGCCAGCCGGCTGCTGGTGCTCTCGGCCAATGGCAATCTCCGGGCATTGTTGTCGGGGCTGGTGTTTGCGGTGACCGCGCAAGCCTCCTATCGCGGCCTGCTGTCGCCCGCCCGTGAATGGGTGACCAACCTGTGGCTGGTCGATGGCGGTCCGTCGCGCGACATCATGGCCATGTTCGGTGCCGGCACGCCCGAGAAGCTTGCATTCGGAGGTTTGTGGCTGATTGCGGGGCTGGCCTTCGCCTTTCGCAGCCGGTTGCCGCGCCGGCTGATCCTTGCCGCGATTGCGACCGGAACGGCCGTCGTCGCCGGCTGGCTCTTCACCTACCAGCTGTCACAGGCTTCCTTCGCGCCGGTGACCTTGAAGAGCCTCACCTTCAGCGGACCGTCGGCCGAGTTGCTGATGCTAGTGCTCAACAGCGCGCAGCTTCGGCTCGGCTTCGACCTCGGCATCGTCCCCGGCGTATTCCTCGGCTCGTTTCTGGCCGCGGCGCGCGCGCATGAACTTAAGCTTGAGGGATTTTCGGGCGGGCTCGGCATGCGGCGCTACCTGTTAGGGGCGGTGCTGATGGGGTTTGGCGCGATGCTCGCCGGCGGCTGCGCGGTCGGCGCCGGCGTGACCGGTGCCTCCGTATTCGCACTCACCGCCTGGCTCGTGCTCGGCGGCATGTGGCTGGGGGCGGGACTCACGGATCTGCTTGTCGACCGCGCCGGCGTGCCGCAGCAGACGACGGGCTTGCCGGCCGCGAGCGGCTGACATCAACATTGTCGCATTGCTAAGCACAACATCGAGCGCATTGGCGAATGCGCGTGCTTGCTTCTGAGGTGCGTAGATCAGAATTTTAGTTGCGTACCTCAAAAATCGGGAGCAGGATCGCGGCAAAGAATAAGATCGGTCGGGAGGAGATGTGATGAGACTGCTCCGGAAGCTGGGACTCGCCGCTGCCGCATGCCTGCTTTTGGCCGACGCCGCCGCAGCCGATACGATCGTAAAGTGGCTGCACATCGAGGCAAATCCGGCCCAGGTGAAAATCTGGGAGGAGGTCGCGCGCGCCTATGAGGCCTCCCATCCTGGCGTCAAGGTCGAGATGCAGTTTCTCGAGAACGAAGCCTACAAGGCCAAGCTGCCGACCATCCTGCAATCCAAGGATCGCCCGAACATCATCTACAGCTGGGCCGGCGGCGTCCTGAAGACCCAGATCGAGGCAGGTGTTCTCGACGACATCACCGAACAGGTGAAGGGTTACAGCGACAGTCTCACGCCGGCCGCGCTCGCCGCGTTCACCGCTAACGGCCGCGTTTATGGTCTGCCGACCGCGCTGTCGCAGGTCGGCTTCCTCTGCAACAACGAGCTGATGGCCAAGGCGAAAGTCGATCCTGCCGGGATCAAGAGCTGGGACGATCTGCTTGCGGCGGTGAAGACGTTGAAGGCCGCCGGTGTGACGCCGATCGTGGTGGGCGGCGCCGACAAATGGCCATTGCACTTCTACTGGACCCATCTTGCGGTGCGCATCGGCGGCAAGCCGGCATTCGACGCGGCATTGCGCGGCGAGGACAGCGGCTTCGCCGGCGAGACCTTCCAGAAATCCGGCGAGCTGTTCAAGCAGCTCGTCGATCTCCAGCCGTTCCAGAATGGCTTCCTTGGCTTCAAGAACCCGCAGGCCGTCGGCTATTTCGGCGACGGCAAGGCGGCGATGACGCTCGCGATCAGCACGGTCTATCATTTGCAGCGCGCCCTCGCCGCCGACAAGGTCGGATTGAGCGAAGACAAGATCTGCTGGTTCGACTTCCCGGTGGTGGCCGGCGGCAAGGGCGCGCCGACCGACACGCTCGGCGGCATTACCGGCTGGCTGGTCACGAAAGGTTCGCCGAAGGAGGCGGTCGATTTCCTGAAATACTTCGTCTCGAAGGATGTGCAGACGCGGCTTGCGGCGGGTAACTTCATCATCCCGGTGGTGCAGGGCGCGGACGCTGGTCTCAACAATGCCTTCATGAAGCTGATCGCGGCCAATCTGGCGAAGTCGAACTACCACCAGAACTTCTATGACCAGAGCCTTGGTCCGTCGGTCGGCCGCGTCGTCAACGACGTCACCGCGGAGATCGCCGGTGGCAGCATGAGCCCGCAGAATGCGGCGAAGGCGATCGAGGCGGCGTGGAAGCAGGGCAACTGACGGTGGCGCGGCGTATCGCGAATTCGCCCGCGATTGGCGTTGCGGGGACACCGTTCTCTTCGCTCGCGGTCCGCGGCCCGGCCTGGGACGGCCGCTTCACGGTCCTGATCCTGTTCCTGCCGCCGGCGCTGCTGCTGTTCACGCTGTTCGTGGTGCTGCCGATCGGCGAGGCCGCCTGGTACTCGGCCTTCAATTGGAACGGGTTCGGCAGGCCGACCAACTGGATCGGCTTCGACAATTACCGCTTCGTGCTGGAGACGCGCGCCTTCTGGCTCGCGCTGCGCAACAATGGGCTGATTATTGCGGTCTCGCTCGCGATCCAGCTGCCGCTCGCGCTGACGCTCGCCTTGATGCTCGCCGAACGCTTTCGCGGGTCGGTTGCGCTACGCATGCTGTTCTTCATGCCCTATATCCTGGCCGAGATCGCGACCGGGCTGATCTTCAGCTTCGTCTATGACGGCGACTACGGCCTAGTCGCCTCGATCTGGCGCAGCTTCGGCGCCGAGCCGCCGCATTTGCTGGCCTCGACCGACACGTCGATGCTGGCCGTGCTGATCGTGATCGTGTGGAAGTATTTTGGCTTCCACATGATGCTGTTCATCGCGGCGCTCCAGAGTCTCGACAAGAGCCTGATCGAGGCGGCACGCATCGACGGTGCGACGCGCTGGCAAGCCCTGCGCCATGTCGTCATTCCCTTGCTCTATCCGACGATCCGCCTCTCGGTGTTTTTCGCCATTGTCGGCTCGCTGCAGCTGTTCGACCTCGTCATGCCGCTGACACGCGGGGGGCCTGCGGACTCCTCGAACACGATGGTGAGCTTCCTCTACAACAACGGCATCTCGCGCATGCGGGTCGGCTATGGCAGCGCCATCGGCGTCATCCTGTTCGCGATCTGCGTGACCTTTGCCTTTACCTACAAGCGTTGGTTCATGCGCGATGAATAGTGCGAAGATTTCCCGCAACCCGGTCGATCCTGCCGTGCTGTTCAAGGCCGTGTTCCTCGCCATCGTGGCCATCTTCGTGCTGGTGCCGCTGCTCGCGACGTTGCTCGGCGGCTTCAAATCGCTCGGCGAATTGCGCGTCAACCCGTTCGGTTTGCCGCGTCAATGGGAATGGCAGAATTACTCCGACATCCTGTTCTCCGCGCGCTACTGGCAGCTCCTGCGCAACTCGCTGATCATATCGTCGCTCGCGGTGGTGTTGACCCTGATCACCGCATCGATGGCGGCGTTCACCTTTGCCCATGTCAAGTTCTACGGCAGCTCGATGCTGCTGAGCTATCTCACGCTCGGCCTGCTGTTTCCGGCGGCGACCGCGGTGCTTCCGCTGTTCATCAAGGTGCGCGATCTCGGGCTGCTCGATACCTATTTCGGCGTTGCCTTGCCGCAGGTGGCCTTCAGCCTCGCGATGAGCGTGCTGCTGCTACGGCGGTTCTTCAAGGACATTCCCTACGAACTGCTCGAGGCTGCGCTGGTCGACGGCTGCAGCTACATCAAGTTCTTCCGCTATGTGACGTTGCCGCTGTCGCGGCCGATCCTGGCGACCGTCGGGACCATCACCTTCGTCAACAGCTGGAACGCCTACCTGTTGCCGCTGGTGATGCTCAACACGGATGCGCTCTATCCGTGGCCGCTCGGCATCATGGTCTATCAGGGCGAGTATTCGTCCGAATGGCACCTGATCCTGGCCTTCATCACGTTGACCATCCTGCCGACGATCATTCTCTTCCTTCTGGCGCAGAAGCACATCGTTGCCGGCCTCACTGCGGGTGCGGTCAAGGGATGAATGGACCCTTACGGAGATCACAATGAGAAAAGTCGGAATTGGAATCATCGGCTGCGGTGTCATCAGCACCGCCTACCTCAAGGCGGCGCAACGCTTCCCGGTCATGGAGGTCAGGGCGCTCGCCGATATGCGCAGTGAAGTCGCGGAGCGGCAGGGTGCCGTTTTCGGGCTGCCGGCGATGCGGGTCGATCAATTACTCAAACGCGATGACGTCGAGGTCGTCATCAATCTCACGGTGCCGCTGGCACACACTGATGTCAGTCTCGCGGTGCTGAATGCCGGAAAGCATGTCCATTCCGAGAAGCCGCTCGGCATCAACGCCGCCGAAGCCCGCAAGGTGATCGATCTCGCCGCACAGAAGAACCTGCGCGTCGGCTGCGCGCCCGACACGTTCCTTGGCGGCGGGCACCAGACCGCCCGCAAGCTGATCGACGACGGTGCGATCGGCACGCCGGTGGCGGGCAGTGCCTTCTTCGGCTGCCCCGGCCATGAGCGCTGGCACCCGGCGCCGGGCTTCTATTACTTGCGCGGCGGCGGGCCGATGCTCGACATGGGGCCGTACTACATCACCGATCTCGTGCAATTGCTCGGCCCGGTCGCGAGCGTGATGGGCTCAACCGCGCGGCCGAAATCGGAGCGCCTGGTCACCAGCCAGCCGATGAACGGCACGCTGATCCCGGTCGAGGTTTCGACCCATGTCGCGGGCACGCTTGAATTCGAGAGCGGAGCAGTCATCTCGATCGCGATGAGCTTTGATGTACCGAAGCACCGGCACGCGCCGATCGAGATCTATGGCGACAAGGGCAGCCTGCAGGTGCCGGACCCGAACCGCTTCGGCGGCGAGGTGCACCTCGCCAGGACCGGTGGCGAGTGGGAAGCAATGCCATTGACGCACGGCCATGTCGAAGGCGAGTTCCGCTCCATCGGGGTCGCCGACATGGCGTCCGCGATCCTGAACAACCGACCGCACCGCGCCAGCGGCGCGCTTGCGTTCCACGTGCTGGAGGTGATGGAGGCGTTCCAGACCTCCGCCGATGAAGGGCGCCGCGTCAAGATCGAGAGCAGCGTCGAGCGGCCGGCGATGCTGCCGGCGGGACGTGAAACGGGACAGATCGACTGAGGAAATGACCATGCGCAAGGCAATGATTGTATGGGGCGGCTGGCCGGGACACGATCCGGATCTCTGCGCCTCGATGATTCGCGGCTGGCTGAGGGCGGAAGGCTTCGAGGTGCGGATCGAGACGACGACGGCGGCATTCGCCGATCCCGCGATCCATGACATGTCGCTGATCATCCCGATCTACACGATGTCGAAGATCGAGAAGGCGGAAGCGCTCAATCTCTGCGCTGCGGTGCGGAGCGGCGTCGGGCTCGCCGGCCATCATGGCGGCATGTGCGATGCGTTCCGCGATTCCGTCGACTACCAGTTCATGTGCGGCGGGCAGTGGGTTGCCCATCCCGGCAACATCATCGACTACAAGGTCGACTTGACGAAGCCGGATGACCCCATCATGAAGGGCCTGAACAGTTTCGAACATCGTTCCGAGCAGTATTACATGCATGTCGACCCCGCCAACGAGGTGCTGGCGACGACGACCTTCACCGGCGAGCACGCGCCGTGGATCGAGGGTGTGGTGATGCCCGTGGTCTGGAAGAAGCGCTACGGCGCGGGCAGGGTGTTCTATTCTTCGCTCGGCCACCGTGCCTACGAGCTCGACGTGCCGGAGATCCGGACACTGATGACCCGCGGCATGCTGTGGGCGGCGCGCGAATGACGGGTGGGGCGACGCAGCCGGTGATTCGTGCCACGCTCGAGGACGTCGCGCGTGCGGCCGGCGTTTCGCTTGCGACCGTCGATCGAGTCGTCAACCGGCGCGAGGGCGTGCGCGCCAAGACCGTCGCGCGTGTCGAGGCCGCGGTGGCAAAACTCGGCTATCGCGCCGACGTCGCGGCCGCGCGGCTCGCCCGTGGGCAAACATTCCGCTTCGCCTTCGTGCTGCCGACCGGCAGCAACAGCTTCATGACCAATCTGAGCGAGCAGGTCCTGCGCACCGCGGACTGGCTAGCCGGCCAGCGCGGCTTCATCGACATTCTCCATGTCGATGTGTTCGATGCGGATGTGCTTGCCGGCGCGCTGGAGACCCTGTCGCCGGCCTACCAGGGCGTTGCCGTCATCGCGCTCGATCATCCCAGGGTTCGGGCCGCGATCGACGAGCTCGTCGGACGCGGGGTCGCCGTGGTGACCCTCGTGTCGGACGCGCCAAGTTCGCGCCGCCTGCACTATGTCGGCATCGACAATCCCGCCGCAGGCCGCACTGCCGCGACGCTGATGGGGCGCTTCCTCGCCGGGCGCGAGGGGACGGTCGCGGTGATCGCGGGGTCGCTGTCGCTGCGCGATCACACCGAACGGCAGTTCGGTTTCCACCAGATCCTGTCCAGCGAGTATCCGAACCTGCCCGCGCTGCCGGTCATCGAGGGCCGCGACGATAGCGATCGCACACGGGAGCTCACGGCCGCGCTGCTGGCGCGCCATGCAGATCTTCGCGGCATATACTGCTGCGGTGCCGGAAACCGCGGCATCGCCGATGCGCTCGAGGCTTCGGGCCGCGCTCGCGAAGTGGTCTGGATTACCCATGAGCTGACCCAATACACACGGCGTTTCCTGGTTCGCGGCACCCTCGATGCCGTGATCAATCAGGATCCCGGGCACGAGGCGCGCTCCGCGGCACGCATTCTGCTCGCGCACTGTTCGGGCGAGCCAATCAGCGCCGATCAGGAGCGCATCCGCATCGACATTTTTCTGCGGGACAATCTGCCGTAACGCGAGCTCATACCGCGAGCGCCGCAGCGTTGAGCCTGGCGCGGGCCGGTCAGCGAGCGAGCTTTGGGCGAGCAGAGCGCGGATAGCGGATCACGCGGAAGAGGCTGACGACTACCCAAAAGCTGTAAGTCACATCGGCTCGATGCCGATCTTCTTGATGATCCCGGCCCATTTCTTGGTTTCCGCGGTCATGAAATCCTTAAGACCTCGGGGGTCCATCACCAGGGGCTCGGCGCCCTGCTCCACCAGGAGGGTGCGCACCTTCGGATCGTTCATGGCTTCGATCATGGCGGCATAGAGCTTGTCGATAACGGCGGTGCCCGTGCCCGCGGGCGCGAGCAGGGCAAGCCACGCCGCGCTCTCGTAATCCTTCAGGCCAGCCTCGGCCGCGGTCGGCACGTCCGGCAGCGCCGTCATGCGTTTGTCGCTGGCAACCGCGAGCGGGCGCGCGTCGCCGCTCCTGATCAGACCGATGACGTTCGGCAAGAGCTGGAAGCCCAGTGGGACTTGGCCCGCGATGAAGTCCGGCGTGTAAGCGGCGATGTTGCGGTAAGGAACGTGGGTTATCTCGGTGCCCGTGAGCTGCTCGAAATAGGCGGCCGCGAGGTGCTGCGACGAGCCGACTCCGACCGTCCCGTAGTTCAGCTCCCGCGGGCGCGCCTTGGTGTACTCGATCAGCTCGCGCAGCGATTTTGGCGGCAGCCTCGAATTGATCACAATGACATTCGGCAGCGTGGCAAACAGCCCGATCGGGGCAAGATCCTTCAGCGGATCGTAGGGCAGCTCCTTGTACAATGATCGGTTCGCGGCTAGTGGGCCGGAGGTGCTCATCAGCAGCGTGTAGCCGTCCGGGGCGGCATGTGCAGCGGCCGCGGTACCGATATTCCCGCCGGCTCCAGGGCGATTGTCGACCACGAAGGCCTGTCTCAATGACGCCGACATGCGGTTAAGCAGGATGCGCGTGATGACGTCGCTGGCGCTGCCGCCTGCGAAGGGCACGAGCACCTGGATCGGACGCGCGGGGTAGTCTTGCGCTTGCGCAGGACGCAGCCCGGTGGCGGAGAGAGCTGCGCCCAGGCCGAGCGAGAGCAAAGACCTGCGGTCAGGGTGAAATCCTTCAACGCGCGGCGCTGTGCCGTCCGTGATCTTGCTGTGACCGAACCTTGCCATCTCGGACTGAATCTCCCGACCGTGTCTTGTTCTGCAAGCCTTGGGAGCGTCCGTGACAAGAATGTCCGGGAGGAGCGCCAGGCCGCGATTTTCTGCGTCTGGACCGTAGTTAGCGGCTTGACGTGACCGTCATGCCGGCTCGTCTCGAAACTTACCAACCCGTCTCATTTTGCAACGGGCGCGACATCTTGTCCGAATGAGCGTTCGGAATTCAGGAAATAATCTTCCCAGCCTTGCGACGCCGCTTGCGGGATGACGAGGCTGCGCCGCCGGAGCCAGGTTCAGCCAACTCCTTTGCCACCGCTGCGGCCTGCGCCAGATCGTGGCTGATGACGTCCAGCACGGCCTTGGCGGCAACCGAGACCGCTCGCCGCGGGTGATGCACCCAGGCGATCGAGCGAACGATCCGTTGCGCGTCGAAACGATGGGCTCGAATGGTTCCGCTTGCCAGTGATTGCCGGAGCGCGATGGTAGGCAGCACGGTCGCGAAGTCGGTGGTCGCGATCACGTCGCAGAGGGCGGGCAGCGTGTCGAGCTCCAGGCGCGGCCGCAGGTCGATGCCGAGGGCTGCGGCGTGCTCATCGAGGATCAGCCGCAGTCCGTGGCGCTTCGATGGTAGCACCAGATCGAAATTCGCGATGTGGTCGAAGCGCAGTTTTGCGGGCGGCTTGATCGGGCCGTCCTTGCGGCAGGCGAACACCATTTCCTCGTCCATGATGTGATGCGCCGCGAGCGGCGTCCTTCGGCGCGGCACGTTGATCAGCGCGAAATCGAGCTGGCCGCTGTTGACCCAGTCGACCAGCGTTTCGGTGTAGCCTTCGCACGCGGAGAGGATGATCTCGGGATAGCGGCGCGCGACCGTCGCCGACGAGCTTGCCATGGTGCTCTGCGCGACCGAGGTGATGAGGCCGACCGAGACGCGGCCCGAAATCCGCCCGCCGATCTGGGCCATCTCCTGGCGCGCATACTCGGCATCGCGCACGATAGGCGCCGTCAGCCGCACCAGCGCCTCGCCGGCGCTGGTCAGCGTCATGCCCTGGACGCTGCGGTCGAACAGCTTTTGGCCAAGCTCGGCCTCGAGCTTGGCGATTTGCATGCTGAGCGCCGGCTGCACGATGTTGAGCCGGCGCGCGGCCCGCGTGACGTTCTTTTCATCGGCCAGGCACAGGAAATATTGCATCTGCCTGAGTTCCACGACGCTAGTCCTTCGTTCGCCAACTCGCTCGCGATCCATCATCTCTGATGATGAATGATATAATCAATCATTATTTGTTGTGATGGCAGAGATTGCCTAGTTTTGCGGCCGGCCACGTGACCTCGAGGGTACGTGCCTACGGGAGCGAAATCAGACATATGCAGCACGCAGCGCCCAAGCGCATGATCATCGGCATCTCCGGCGCCTCGGGCGTCACCTATGGCGTGCGCCTGCTGCAACTCCTGCGCAATGCCGGCGTCGAGACTCACCTGGTGATGTCGAGGACGGCCGAGCAGACCTTTGCCTACGAGACCGACCTGAAGATCGCGGAGGTGAGGGCGCTCGCCAATGTCAGCCATGCGATCGACGACATGGCTTCGGCAATCTCGAGCGGCTCGTTCCGTACCGCCGGCATGATCGTGGCGCCGTGCTCGATGCGCTCGATGTCCGAGATCGCCTCGGGCGTCACCACGACGCTTTTGACCCGCGCCGCCGATGTTGTGCTCAAGGAGCGCCGGCGCCTGGTGCTGATGGTGCGCGAGACCCCGCTGCACTCCGGGCATCTCAGGACGATGACGGCCCTATCAGAGATGGGCGCGATCATCGCGCCACCTGTGCCCGCCTTCTACGCAAAACCCGAGAATCTCGACGACATGGTCGAGCACACCGTCGGCCGGGTGCTCGACCTCTTCGATATCGATATGGGCGTGGTGCGCCGCTGGGGCGAGGACGAAGCGCTCAAGCGCCGCTCGCCGTCGCTGCGCAAGATCGCGCCCTGACCCGAACGCCCGAGGAGAGATAGGTCATATGCGAATGCAAAATTCGGCGAGGCAAAATTCGGCGAAGAGCTCGAACGCACCGGCCGATCTGCGTGCCTGGCTCGCTTACCTCGCCGAGCGCGGCAAGCTCGCGATTGCCCGCGAGGGCATTGCGCTGACCGATGAGCTCGCCGCTATCGCGAAGCGGCTGGAGCGCGACAGCGCGGTGCTGTTCCCGCGCCCCGACGGGCACGAAATTCCCGTCATCGCCAACCTGTTTGCCGGCCGTGATTGGGTCGCCGATTCCATCGGCGTCACCGAGGACCAGTTGCTGCCACGATTCCTTGCTGCCGCAAGCAATCCGCTGCCGACCCGCGAAGTTCCCGACGGTCCAGTGCAAGAGGTCGTTCACGACGACGTTGATCTGCTCCGACAGCTTCCAGTGCCGAAGCACAATGAACGCGATAGCGGTCCCTATATCACGGCCGGCCTGCTGATCGCCCGCAATCCGAGGACCGGCGTTCAGAACGTTTCGATTCATCGTTGTCAGGTCAGCAGCAGGAATCGTATCGGCGTTCTGCTACTGCCGCGGCACACTTTCTCTTACTATCGTCTCGCGGAGGAGCTGGGCCAAGCGCTGGAGATCGCTATCGTCATCGGCGCGCATCCGGCGCTGCTGCTGGCTTCGCAGGCGATTGCTGCGCTTGACGAGGACGAGATGGCGATTGCGGGCGCGCTGCTCGGCTCGCCCGTGGACGTCGTCAAATGTCGCACCAATTCGGTTCGCGTTCCCGCCCATGCGGAGATCGTGATTGAAGGACGGATTCTGCAAGGCGTACGCGAGCCGGAGGGTCCGTTCGGGGAATTCCCGCAATATTACGGCCCGCGCGCCAATCGCGAGGTGATCGAAGTCGATGCGATCACGCATCGCGCAGCGCCGATCTTCCATACCATCGTCGGCGGCGGCTTCGAGCACCTGATCCTCGGCGGCGTGCCGCGCGAAGCGACGCTGCTCCAGCATCTGCGCCGCAGCTTCCCGTCCGTGCTGGATGTTCGCCTCACGCGCGGCGGCACCTGCCGCTACCATCTCGCGATCAAGATGGACAAGACCAATGACGGCGAGCCGAAGAACGTCATGATGTGCGCCTTCGGCGCGCATTACGACATCAAGCAGGTGGTTGTGGTCGACAAGGATGTCGATATCTCTTCCTCCGAGGAGATCGAATGGGCGGTGGCGACGCGCTTCCAGGCCGACCGCGATCTCATGGTCGTCGCCGGCGCGCTCGGCTCGAAACTTGATCCGACCACGGATGACGGTATCGGCGCCAAGATGGGCCTCGACGCGACCGCGCCGGTCAGGGCGTCCGAGCTCGCCTTCAAGCGCATCCGCGTCAAGGGCGAGGAGGACGTCGACCTGGCCAAGGCGCTGCAGGCCGATCCGGGCGCTGCGGTCGCGCGCCTTCTTGCGGAGGCGCGGATGTGAGCGGGTTACCGCCGCGGAAGCGGCTTGCGTCCGTTTGCGCCGTTGGAATATGTAGCTGGGGCGGCCTATAGTGCCGCACCAGCAAGGCAACCATTTTGCGGCGCAACGCCGGGAGGAAGAAACTGATGTCGACGGCCCTGCGCATCGCTCATGGCGCTTTCGGCAGGGTCGCTCTGCTCGACATGGACCGTTCGCTGGTCCGCCACGCTCATCATCACTGCCACGTCCTGCTCAAGGTCGAGGGCGCCGACACCCAGTTTCTGGTCGGCGACCAGGTCACGCCGCTCACGGACACGGCCGCCGTTCTGGTCGACGGCTGGAAGCCGCATGCCTATGTGCATGACGTCAATCGCCCGCGTACGCTCATCATGGCGCTTTATATCGAGCCGGAATGGCTGAAGGAGTTCCGGCCCGGATGGGCCGCGAGCGGCGCGCCGGGCTTTTTCGAGCGGCCCTCGGGCGAAGTCTCGCCGCGCATTCGGCAACTCACGCTGCATCTTGCGGCCGAAATGATGGCGAATCCCGATGCGGTGCGAACCCACGAGCAGACCCTTTCGGACCTCATGATCACGGTGATCGAGCGCTTCACGCCCTGGCGCAGCTTTCCGACCTCGATCCGCGGCATGAGCGCCGTGAGCTGCGACTGGCGGATCCGCCGCGCGATGGACGCGATGCGCGTGAACGATTCCTACGCCAACGTCGATCAGTTCGTGAAGGGCGCGGGCCTGTCGCGCGCGCAGTTCTTCCGCCTGTTCGAGACCTCGCTCGGCGTTTCGCCAAAGCTTTACCTCAACGTCGTCCGTATGGAGCGGGCGCTCGACGCGGTGATGCGCGAGGACACGCCGCTCGGCGAGCTCAGCGAGCGCTTTGGTTTTCCGGAGCCTGCGCATTTCACGCGCTTCTTCCGCGATCATGCCGGTGTCAGCCCGCGCGAGTTTCGCAACGTCTCGCGACTCGCGGGCTGATCCTTGCGGGTTGATATTGCGCTGCACGCTCTCGAATGAGACGATTTGGTAAGTCGTGAGAGCGGGCGGTATGGCCCTCGCGCCTCCTGTCCTGACAAACGTCGCCGTCGCGTCAGAGAACGCGTCGGGAGGTATGCCGGGACATGGTGCAGGCCGCGGTTCAATCCGCAAATTCGGTTGATCAGGGTGGCGACAAGCCGTGGGTCGGGCGTTCAATCGAGCGTGTCGAGGATGCCACGCTGCTCAGCGGTCGCGGCCGCTTCATCGACGATCTCGGCGTCCAGCCCGGCACGCTGCATGCGACGATCCTGCGCTCGCCGCACGCCCACGCCGATATTGTTTCGATCGACGTTGAAGCGGCCAGGCGGCTGCCGGGCGTTGCCGCGGTCCTGACCGGCGAGCAGATCAAGGCGGTCACCACAAGTCTCGTCGTCGGCGTGAAGGCGCCGGTCGAGTGCTGGCCGATCGCGGTCGAGCGTGTGCGCTATGTCGGCGAACCGGTCGCCGTGATCGTGGCGACTGATCGTGCCCGTGCTGAAGATGCAGCCGAACTCATCAATGTCGCGTATCGCCCGCGAGCGGCCACAGTCGACCCGCTCGGGGCGATAGCACCGGGTGCACCGGTCCTGCACGACGGTTTTCCCGGCAATCTCGCCAGCGACCGCGCGTTCCACTACGGCGATCCTGAAAAAGCGTTTGCGGATGCGCCGCATCGCTTCTCCATCGACATCCGCTATCCCCGTAACTCCTGCACGCCGATCGAGACTTATGGCGTCGTCGCCTCGCATGATGCCGGCGAGGATGCCTTTGAGGTTCTCGCGAATTTTCAGGGGCCGTTCAGCATTCACACCGTGATTGCGCGTGCACTGAAGGTGCCGGGCAATCGGCTGCGGCTGCGCACGCCGCCGGATTCCGGCGGCAGCTTTGGCGTCAAGCAGGGCGTGTTTCCGTACATCGTTCTGATCGCGGCTGCTGCGCGCGTCACGGGCCGGCCGGTGAAGTGGATCGAGGATCGGCTCGAGCATCTCACCGCGTCGGTGTCAGCGACCAACCGCGCGACGACATTGGCCGCGGCGGTTGCGGCCGACGGCAAGATTCTCGCGCTCGACTGGGACCAGGTCGAGGATTGCGGCGCGCATCTGCGCGCGCCCGAGCCCGCCACGCTCTACCGCATGCACGGCAACATGACGGGGGCCTATGACATCAACCACGTCAGGATTCGCAACCGCGTCGTGGTCACCAACAAGACACCGACCGGCCTCAACCGCGGCTTTGGCGGGCCGCAGGTCTATTTCGCGCTGGAACGCCTGGTGCAGCGCATCGCGATCGGGCTCGGTCTCGATCCGCTCGATGTCATCAAGCGCAATCTGATCGAGGCAGGTGCCTTTCCCTATCGTACCGCAACCGGCGCGTTGCTCGATTCCGGCAACTACCAGGACGCGATCGCGCGCGCGGTCGAGCAGGGCAGGCTTGCGGAACTGAAGGCGCGGCGCGACGCGGCGCGGGCAGAGGGGCGTCTCTACGGGATCGGTTTCACGGCGGTGGTGGAGCCCAGCGTCTCCAATATGGGTTACATCACAACGGTGCTGACCGCGGCCGAGCGCCGCAAGGCCGGGCCGAAGAACGGGGCGCAGGCGACCGCCACTGTCGGCCTCGATCCGGTCGGCAGCGTCACTGTTCACGTCGCCTCCGTGCCGCAGGGGCAGGGCCATCGCACCGTGCTGTCGCAGGTGGTCGCCGACGTCTTCGGCCTTGAGCCGAAAGACATCCGGGTCAACACCGAGATCGACACTGCCAAGGACGCCTGGTCGATCGCGTCGGGCAACTATGCCAGCCGTTTTGCTGCGGCGGTGGCGGGCACCGCCAAGATCGCGGCCGAGCGCGTCGCCGGCCGTCTCGCCCGTATTGCTGCCAGCCAGCTCAACGTCGAGGCCGCGGACATCGAGTTCGCGAAAGGTTTCGTGGCCTCAAAACACAATCCGGAGAACCGGATCGCGTTCTCGCGTGTCGCAGCGCTCAGTCATTGGTCGCCGGGCTCGCTGCCTGACGATGCCGGCCAGACCATCCGTGAGACCGTGTTCTGGACGCCGCCGGAGCTGACGCCGCCCGGCGAGGACGACCGCATCAACTCCTCGCTGTGCCATGGCTTCATCTTCGACTTCTGCGGCGTCGAGATCGACCGCACCACTCTGCAGACGCGGATCGACCGCTACGTCACCATGCACGATTGCGGCACCATCCTCCATCCCGGCATGGTCAATGGCCAGATCCGTGGCGGCTTCACCCAGGCGCTCGGTGCCGCGCTCTACGAGGAATATGCCTACGCCGAGGACGGCAGTTTCCTCACGGGAACGCTCGCGGACTATCTGCTGCCGACCACCACCGAGGTGCCGGAGCCCGAGATCTTCCACATGGAGACGCCATCGCCGTTCACGCCACTCGGCGCGAAAGGCGTCGGCGAAGGCAATTGCATGTCGACGCCGGTCTGCCTCGCCAACGCGGTCGCGGACGCGCTCGGCGTTGCCGACATCACGTTGCCGCTGGTGCCCGCGCGGCTTGCCGAGCTGGTGCGCGGCGCCGAGCCGCCGCCTCCCGCGGATGGCGTGGCCGCGGCGCCTGCGCGCGAAGCAGATCGGCGGCTTCGCGGCGAAGGGCAGGCCTCGGTGAGAGAGACGCCCGGGCAGGTTTGGGCCATGCTGCTGGATCCCGCCACGCTCCAATCGATCATTCCCGGCTGCCAGCGCGTCGACAAGATCACCGATACGCATTTCCGCGCGGATGTCACGCTCGGCATCGGCCCTGTCACCGGGCGCTACCGCGCCGACGTGGAGCTGTTCGATCTGGATCCGCCGCGCGCGGTCACCTTGCGCGGCGGCGCCACCGGCGCGCTCGGCTTCGGCAGCGCTGAGGGGCGCGTCACGCTCGCGCCCGACGGCAGCGGTCGGACGAAGCTGACCTACAGCTATGACGCCGCGATCGGCGGCAAGATCGCAAGCATCGGCGGCCGGCTGCTCGACGGCGCGACGCGGGTGATCATCGGCCAGTTCTTCGCAGCGCTCGCCCGCAGGGCCGGCGGTGGTGGTGCGTCGGGCGGCTTCTCGCTGTTGGCTCTGCTGGCGAAGGTCGCCGGCCTGTTCGGGGGGCGCCGATGAAGCCGCCCGCATTTGACTATCTCCGCGCCGAGACCGTCGGCGAAGTCCTCGACGGGCTGGCGCAACAAGGCGGCGATGCCCGTGTGCTCGCCGGCGGACAGTCGCTGATGGCGATGCTCAACATGCGCCTGGCCAAGCCGAAGCTTCTGATCGACATCATGCGGATCCCGGAGCTCCGCAAGATCGAGCGGAAAACTGATGCCGTCGTCATCGGTGCCGGCGTGCGCCAGGCCGATCTGCTGGCCTGGCCGGATCTGGCCGAGGCATTGCCGCTGGTGGCGCTGGCGCTGCCCTGCGTCGGTCACATGCAGACCCGCAGCCGCGGCACCATCTGCGGCTCGCTCGCGCATGCCGATCCCAGCGCCGAGATGCCGCTCGCGCTGGTTGCGCTCGGCGGCGAGGTGCTTTTGCGCAGTGCCAGGCGTCGTCGCCGCGTCGCGGCCAGGGATTTCTTCGCCGGCATGATGCTGACGGCGCGCAGCGACGACGAGCTGATCGAGGGCATCTCGCTCCCGGTCATCAATGGATCTCGCTTCGCGTTCCGCGAGGTCGCGCGCCGGCACGGCGATTTTGCCATCGTGGCCTGCGCCGCGATGAAGACGCCATCCGGCGTCCGCCTCGCGGTCGGTGGCGTTGCGGACGTCCCGACCGCGCGGGATTGGCCGCGACTAGAGGGCAGCGCGCTCGACGATGCCCTCAACGCCTTTGCCTACGAGCTCGGTGCCCGCGACGACGTCCATGCCACCGCGCGCTATCGCCGCGACCTCGTGCGCATGATCGGCCGCGATCTGATCGGCGAGGTTCTGCGATGACCCGTTTCAAATCCGACGCCCGCCATCCCATCCACGTCTCGCTGAATGGCGAGCCCGTCGCGGGGGAAGCCGAACCTCGGACGCTGCTGTCCGACTTCCTGCGGCACCAGTTGGGCGCCACCGGCACCCATGTCGGCTGCGAGCACGGCGTCTGCGGAGCCTGCACGGTCGTCGTCGACGGCATGCTGACCCGTTCCTGCCTCACGCTGGCGGCGCAGGTCGATGGCTGCGAGATCAGGACGGTTGAAGGGCTTGCACCCGCGGCCGATCGTCTCGGCGTACTGCAACAGGCCTTCCGCCGTCACCACGCGCTCCAGTGCGGCTTCTGCGCCGCCGGCATCCTGATGTCGCTCGATCATTATCTCGCCAGGAACCCGGCGCCGACCGAGGCGGAGATTCGCGATCTCCTCAGCGGGCATCTGTGCCGCTGCACCGGCTACACGCCGATCGTCCAGGCGGCCCTCGAAGCCGCCGCCCAGCTCGCTTCATCGAAAAAAGAGACGTCAGATGCTTGATCTCGCCAGCAGCTTCATGGCCAGCGCCGCGCGCGATCCGCGCGCCATCGCTCTGGTCGACGGCGATCTCCGCCTGACCTACCGGCAATGGTACGACAAGATCTCTGCTTTGGTCGCATCCTTGGGCCGCCTGGGCCTCAAACCCGGCGACCACGTCGTCACGCTGCTGCAAAACCGCTGGGAGGCCGCGACGCTGCATTGGGCCTGCCAGTTCGCAGGACTCGTAATCACCCCGATCAACTGGCGCGCCAAGGCCGACGAGCTGGACTTCTGCATCGAGAACGCCGAAGCCCGCGCGGTTTTCTACCAGGATGTTTCTGCCGAGGCGGTGCGGGGTTCGGCGCTCGCTGGCCGGCTGCTACGCGTGTCGGTCGATCCGGGCACAGGCGAGGCGGTCGGCTTTGCTGATCTGATCAGGGGCAGCGCGCTCGACGCCGAGCCGTGCGTCGACTCTGATGCCTGGTCCATCATGCTCTACACGTCGGGCACGACCTCGCGGCCGAAGGGCGTGCCGCGGCGTCATCGCGCCGAGCGTGCCGCGGCGATCGCCCATGTCGCGCAAAATCTCTACGGCCGCGGCGAGCGCACGCTCGGCGTGATGCCGCTCTACCACACCATGGGCGTGCGCTCGTTGCTCGCAATGTCGCTGATCGGCGGCAGCTTCATCTGCCTGCCGCGCTATGACAGCCGCCAGGCGCTGGAGCTGATCGAGCGGGAAGGGATCACCAATCTCTATCTGGTGCCGACGCTCTATCACGATCTCGTCCATCACGAGGGCTTTGCCCGGACCAATGTCTCCAGCGTGCGCAAGCTCGGCTTTGCCGGCGCCTCGATGACGGATGGCCTGCTGAAGAAGCTGAACGAGGCCTTCAGGCCGGAGCTGTTCGTCAATCATTACGGCAGCTCCGAGATCTACACCTTCACGATCGATCAGAACGCTACGGCAAAACCCGGCTCGGCGGGCAAGGCAGGGCTGAACCAGCACGTCAAGGTCGTGCGCATCGGCGCGCGTTCGGTGACGGAGCTTGCCGCGGTGGGCGAGGAGGGTGAGATCATCGCCACGCTCGCGGGCGACGAAGCCTTTGAGGGCTACTGGCGCCGCCCCGAGGCCGACGCCAAGTCGCTGCGCGAGGGCTGGTATTTCACCGGCGACACCGGCTTTATCGATCCGGACGGCGACCTGTTCGTCACGGGCCGCGTCGACGACATGATCATCACCGGCGGCGAGAACGTCTCGCCGGTCGAGATCGAGAGCTGCCTGTCGCTGCACCCGGCCGTCGACGAGGTCGCGGTGGTTGGCGTCGCCGACGAAAAATGGGGCAAGGTCATCGCCGCCTTCGTCAAGCGCAATCGCAACGTTTCCGAGATCGAGCTGGAGAAGTTCTGCCGCACCTCGGGCCTCGCCAATTTCAAGCGGCCGCGCCGCTACGTCTTCGTCGACGCGATTCCGAAATCGCCGGTCGGCAAGCTGCTGCGGCGCCTGCTCGTCGCCGGAGAATACGAGACCGAGCGCCGGCCGCCATCGGACGCCGCTTGATCGTCACGCATCAACAGAAGGAAGCGAAAATGCCGTCACCCTATACTTTTGCCGATCCTCGGCTCGCCAAGCTCGATGGGTTCAAGGTCGAGATCGATGAGGCGCATGAGCGCGCGGACATCATCCTGGGACGTCCGCCCTACAACGTCGTGGCGATGCCGCAGCGTGACCAGCTCCGGCTGACCTTCGAGACTCTCGACGAGGATCCGCGCGTGCGCATCATCGTGCTGCGCGGAGAGGGCGAGCATTTCTCGAGCGGCGGCAATATCGGAGGCTTCATGGAAGCGAGCCCCGAGCACGTCTCCAAGCTCGCCTGGAACATCGCCGCGCCGGCGCGTTGCGCGAAGCCTGTCATCGTCGCCAATCGCGGCTATTGTTTCGGCGTTGGCTTCGAGCTGTCGCTGGCCTGCGATTTCCGTATCGCCTCGGAGACCACGCAGTACGCGCTGCCCGAGCAGAAGCTCGGCCAGATCCCGGGCTCCGGCGGGTCGGCGCGGCTGCAGAAGATGGTCGGCATCACCCGCACCAAGGACATCGTGATGCGCTCCAAGCGCATCTCGGCGAAGCAGGCGCTGGAGTGGGGCATCGCCACCGAATGCGTGCCCGATTCCGAACTGGAGAGGGCGACCGACAAGCTCGTCGACGAGCTCCGCAGCTTCTCTCCGCTGGCGCAGCGCACCGCCAAGAAACTCCTTAACGACACCGAGGATACGACGCTCGCGATCGCCATCGAGCTCGAAGGCCATTGCTACAGCCGTCTGCGCCAGTCGGAAGATTTCAGGGAAGGCGTCGAGGCCTTCAACGCCAAGCGTCCGCCGAAATTCGCCGGTCGCTGATACGCGACGCAACAAGCTGCCGCGGTTCGCAATGGCGCGGACCGCGGTCTTATTCAAACGGGGAGGGTAAATCAAAATGGCTGAGATGGATATGCCGGTCGCCGGTGCACGGGCATCGAACGATAACAAGCAGATGGTCAATGCGATCATCGCGTCAGTGCTCGGATGGGCACTCGACCTGTTCGATTTGTTCATTCTGCTCTATGTGGCGCCGGTGGTTGGCGCGCTGTTCTTCCCGTCGAGCAATGCGGCGCTGTCGCTCGCCGCGGTCTACGGTTCGTTCGCCGTTACGCTGCTGATGCGACCGCTCGGTTCGGCGGTGTTCGGGCACTACGCCGACGTGCACGGCCGCAAGCAGGCGATGCTGATCGCCATCATCGGCGTCGGCATCAGCACGGCTGCGTTCGGCTTGCTGCCGACCATTGCGCAGGTCGGCGTGATCGCTCCCATCGTGTTCCTGATCCTGCGCCTGGTGCAGGGCGTGTTCGTCGGTGGTGTCGTAGCCTCGACCCACACGATCGGTACGGAATCGGTGCCGCCGCATTGGCGCGGCGCGATGTCGGGCCTGGTCGGCGGCGGCGGCGCCGGCATTGGCGCGCTGCTGGCGTCCTTCATCTTCCTGATCACATCCTCGGTATTTCCCGGAGATGCCTTTGCCGTCTGGGGCTGGCGCTTCATGTTCTTCTCGGGGCTGCTGAGCTCGCTGCTCGGCTGGTTCATCTTCCGTAATCTTGAAGAATCTCCCTACTTCAAGGAGCTCAAGCGCCAGCAGGGCAACAAGCAGGCGAAGGTCTCGAAGGCGCCAGTCAAGGACGTATTGTCCCGCGAGTATCGCGGCGTCCTGCTGATCAACCTGCTCATTACCTTCGGCGGCGGCGCCGGTTATTATCTGACCTCGGGGTACCTGCCGAGCTTCCTGAAGGTCATCAACGCGGTTCCGAACCAGACCTCCTCGCTGATCCTGATGGGCGCCAGCGTCTCGGCGTTCTTCGCCGCGGTGCTGGTCGGCGCGCTGAGCGATCTCATCGGCCGCAAGAAGACGTTCCTGCTGATCGGGGTCCTGGCGGCGGTGCTGTTGCCGCTGTGCTATCTGAACCTCGCCACGACCAAGGACACCACGCAGATCACGCTTCTTGCGCTTGCCATCGCCTTCATCGGCAATGCCGGCTATGCGCCGGTGCTGATCTTCCTGAACGAGCGGTTCCCCACGGCGCTCCGCGCCAGCGGCACCGGCCTGTCCTGGAATATCGGCTTTGCGCTGGGCGGTATGATGCCGACGTTCGTTTCGCTGGTAAGCGGCAGCCCCGCGGAGATTCCGATGTCGCTGGCCTACTTCGCAGTCGGCGTGTTCGTGATCTATTTGATCGGCGCGGTCGTGATCCCCGAAACCAAGGGCAACTTCCGCTGAGCTGGATCGGCGCGGCTGCACCTGCGGCCGCGCCAGCCACTACCCCGCAAGAAACCCGCCATCCACCGCGACCACCGTTCCGGTCGCGTATTGCGAGGCCGGCATGCAGAGGAAGGCGACGGCACCGGCGATGTCCTCGGGCTGGCCCCAGCGCTTGAACGCGGTGCGGTCGGCGATGCGCTGATAATGGGCGCGGTCGGTGCGGCCGGCGGCATTGATCGCGGTTTCGACATAGCCGGGCGCAACGGCGTTGACGCGGATGCCGTCTTCGGCCCACGCCAGGGCCAGCGCCTTGGTCAACATCACGACGCCGCCCTTGCTGGCGCAATAGGCAGGAATCCGCGGCAGAGCCAGAGTTGCATTCATCGAGGCGATGTTGACGATCGATCCTTTCATCTTCGCCAGCTGCGAGCGGAACGCCATGCAGGTCCGGAACGTGCCCGTGAGATTGACGTCGAGCACTTTCATGAAGGTCTCGATTTCGTATTCCTTGTCCCGCGCCAGGATGCCGGCGCAATTGATCAGCGCATCGACGCGTTGGTGCTGCCCGGCGAGTGACGCGACGGCTTCATCGCTCGTGACATCGAGCGTCGTGAGCGCAAGTCCGGCGCGCGGCTTGAGCAGGGAGCGTGCGAGATCGGCGTCATTGACGCCTGTGGCGGTCACCGTCGCCCCGAGGTCGCAGAACTGGTTGCTGATCGCGGCGCCGATGTCGCCGGCGCCACCGATCACGACGGCATGAAAGCCGGGGGTGAGAGAAAAGCTGGCACTCATCGGAAGATCTCATTTCGGGATTGCGGGAGGCGGAGCTGTCGATTCCCGGACCACCAGCGAGAAGTCGATCTCGCGATGCATGATGGTCTGCTCGCCGGCGAGGCTGCGCACCAGATATTCTCCGGCCCGCTGCCAGGTCTCGTCGGTTGGGACGTGGATCGTCGTCAGGCTCGGTCGCAAATGGCGGCTCCAGTCGAGGTCGTCGAAGCCGACGACCGACAGATCACGCGGCACCGAAAAGCCGCTGCGCTCCGCTTCCAACAGGACGCCATAGGCAATGACGTCGTTGCCGCAGACCACGGCCGTCGGGCGATTCTTGAGGTTGAGGAGATGGCGGGCCGCCTCGCGCGCGTCGTCCAGGGTATAGGGCACCTCGACATGCCATTCCGGAGGCAGCTCCAGGCCGTTCTCCGCGAGCGCGCGGCAAAAGCCGGCGACGCGGGCGCCGGCGCGGTCGTTGTTGCGCTGAAGCGCGGAAACGATTCCGATCCGGCGGTGGCCGAGCTCGATGACATGCCCGGCCGCCCGATGGGCGGCGGCCTCGTTGTTCGTGCCGACGCAAGGGTAGGGCCGGTCGGGCTGATAGATCCCGACATTGATGAAAGGCACTGCATTGTCCGCGAGTAGCTTGCGCAACCCCTCGTGATGGCAGTCGCCCCGCAGCACGAGGCCATCGACGCCGCGGCCGATCAGGTTGCGGGCCTGTTGCAGCTCGACGTCGAGATCGTATCCGCTCGTGGTGAGAAACAGCATGTAACCCACCGAGGAGAGGTATTTTTGCAGCGAGGCGATGCCGCGCGCGAACATCGTGTTGTCGATCGTCGGCACGATCGCGCCAAGCGTACGCGATCGCCGCGATGACAGAATGCGGGCCGGCGCATGCGGGATGTAACCGACGGCTTCGATTGCCTGCGCGATGCGCGCGCGCAGGGACGGGCTCACCGCATCGGGATTGTTGAGCGCACGCGAGACCGATGCCGTCGACACGCCGGCTCGTGCCGCGACGGCGCGGATGCCTTGCTTCGTCAATTTGGCGGACGGTGCGTTCATAATGTAACGTTACAATATCGTCCCACGAGCGAGGTAAGCAGAATAGTTGCGATAATGCCGCACAAAAGATCGATTGTCTATCGCTTGACAGAGGTGCGTTGGCGCTTAGGATGTAACCGTTTTCAGAAAGTGCCGACAGCATAATGCGGCCAGCGGGAGGAGAGTTCGATGAAAGTCAGCATGCTCGCGACGCGCGTCGCGTTGCCCGTTCTTGCGATTGCCGCCGTCAGCGCGCAGGCGCGCGCAGCCGATTTCGACTGGATGAAGTTCAAGGGCAAGACCGTCACCTTTCTCGCCAACAACAATCCGGTTTCGCAGGCGCTGCTCACCTATAAGGCCGATTTCGAGAAGCTGACCGGCATGACCCTCAAGGTCGACGGCTATCAGGAACAGCAGATGCGCCAGCGTCTGGTCACCGTCATGAACGCGAACAGCGACGAGGTCGATGTGTTCATGACGCTGCCCTCGCGCGAAGGCGAGCAATTCGCCGCTGCCGGCTGGTACGGCGATCTCACCGCGATGGCCAAGAACGAGGTCGCCAAGGACTACGATCCGGCGGGGTTGAGCCAGGCCTTGCTGAAGGCCGCGACGTTCGGCGGCAAGCTGACCAGCATGCCAATGAACATCGAGGGCCCGATTTTCTATTACCGAACCGATATCTTCAAGAAGTGCGGCCTCGAGGCGCCGAAGACCATCAAGGACGTCGAGGCCGCCGCCGAGAAGATCAAGACCTGCGACAGCACGGTGACGCCGTTCGTCTCGCGTGGCCTCAAGCCTGCGATCGCCTACACCTTCAGCAACATGCTGCACAATATCGGCGGCACGTATATCGCGAGCGGCAAGTCGAGCCTGTGCTCGGCCAAGGGCAAGGAGGCGCTTGACACCTATAGCCGGTTGCTGCGCGACTTCGGACCGCCCGGCGTCGTCAATTATAGCTTCCAGCAGATTTCGGCGCTGTATCGCGGCGGCCGCGCGGCGATGGCGTTCGAATCCTCGAATGAATTGCGCACGGTGATGGAAGGCGGCGCGCGCCTGAAGGACACTGGCCTGTTGCCGTTCCCGGCGGGCGAGGCCGGCCAGGTGCCGACCACGATCGGCTGGGGCATGGCGGTGTCCTCGCACAGCAAGCAGCCCGATGCGGCCTGGTACTTCGTGCAGTGGGCGACGAGCCCCGAGGTGCAGAAGAAGATGGCTCTGCAGGGCATTGCCCCGCCGCGTCCGTCCGTCGCCAACGACCCCGAATATCGCAAATGGATCGACGAGGAGCCGGTGCGCAAGGAATGGCAGGCCGCGCTCGATGTGCTCGCCACCAAGGGCTCGTCCGAAGTCGGCTATCCCATCGTCGCCAATCCGCAATCGCGGGAGTTCATTGGTCAGGCGGTGCAGGATTTGATCCTGAAGCAGAAGACCGTCGATCAGGCTTGTGCGGACGCCGACAAGGCGCTGGACGCGCTGATCGCGCTGAACTGACCGCCTGGTGCCGGCTGGTGTCCGCGCCGGCCGGCACCTAACTCGATCGAGGACAGGAATACATGTCTGATACGGCTGCGACACTCACGCAGGACCGGCAGAAGCTGGAAATGGCGGCGCTCTCGGCACCGGCCGTGATTTTCACGGTCGCGATGATCGCATTTCCGGTCGTCTATACGATCTGGCTCGGCTTCCAGACTTTCTCTTCGACCGGCAAGCAGTCCTTTGCCGGCCTTGCCAATTACACCAAGCTGATTTCCGACGTCGAGTTCTGGCATGGGTTGTGGATCACCATTGCATTGTTCGTGCTCTCGCTGGTGCTGCAGCTCGTCTTCGGCGTCTGGCTTGCGTTGGTGCTGTTTCATGCCAAGCGCCTTCCTGGGATCGTGCGCTCGCTGTTCATCTCGCCGTTCATGATGCCGCCGGTGGTCGCCGGCATGATGTGGCTCGTGATTCTCGATCCGTCGCTGGGCGCGGCCAATTACATCCTGCAATCGCTCGGCTTGCCGCCATCGGACTGGCTGGCGTCGCCGACATGGGTCATTCCGACGGTCGCGCTGATCGATAGCTGGCAATGGACGCCGTACGTCGCCCTGATCGTGCTCGGCGGCCTGCAATCTCTGCCGCCGAGCGTCTACGAGGCCGCGCAGATCGATGGCGCATCTGCGTTCAAGACCTTCCAGCGCATCACGCTGCCACTGCTGCTGCCGACCATCGTCACTGCAGCCATCCTGCGCAGCGTCGATCTCCTGCGCTTCTTCGACATCATCTACATCACGACCCAGGGCGGCCCCGGCAACGCCTCGAATACGCTCAATATCTACGGCTTCCGGGTCGGCTTCGAGTTCTTCAACATCGGCTATGCCAGCGCGTTGATGCTGACGCTGACCGCGATCGTGTTCGGCGCCGTTCTCGCCTTCAACCGCCTGCGCGGCGCGGTAGCGTGGTGATCTCATGACCGACGCAGTCAACACCGACCGCTGGATACGCTGGCTCAACCTGGTGCAACTCGTGCTGGCCGGCGTTATCATCATGACGCCAACGGTCTGGATGGTGCTGTCCTCCTTCAAGCCGTCCTTCGAGGTGACGGCCTATCCGCCGACCCTGATCTTCACGCCGACGCTGGACAATTATGTCGAGCTGACCAAGACGACGCCGTTCCTGAGCTACGCCCTCAACAGCCTGATCGTGACCGTCGGCTCGACGGCGCTCGGGCTCCTGTTCGGAATCCCGGCCGCGTTCGCCGTCTCCTGGACGCGCATTTCGTGGCCGGCGATCCTGACGCTCGCGGCGCGCATGGCACCGGGAACGCTGTTCCTGCTGCCGTGGTACGTCATGTTCCGGCAGGTCGGCATGATCGGGTCGTACACGGCGCTGATCCTCAGCCACGCGGTGATCACACTCCCGATCGTGATCTGGGTTCTGCTGCCGTCGTTCGACGGCATCCCGCGCAGCGTGTTCGAGGCGGCGCAGGTGGATGGATGCAGCGTCACACGCATCCTCTGGCGCATCGCGCTGCCGCTGGTGGCGTCCGGCATCGCCGTCTCGGCCATACTCGCCTTCGTATTCTCGTGGAACTACTTCCTGTTTGCGCTGGTGCTCTCCAATGGCGACACCAAGACGCTGATCGCGGCTGCCTTCAATTTCATCGGCGAAGGCTCGACGCAATGGGGCGCCCTGATGGCCGCGGCGACGCTGATCGCATTGCCGCCGCTGGTGCTGGCGGCTCTGGTTCAGCGTTGGCTGGTGTCCGGGCTGACGCTCGGCGCGGTGAAAGGTTAGGTATCTGATGAACGAAATGCCTCGTCCGAACGCGATCATGCAGGCGGCGGTGTTCCATGGTCACGAACGCATCACCATCGAGCCGGTGCGGATGCCCGACGTCGGAGCAGGCGAGGTGCTGGTGCGGGTCTCGCGCACCGCGCTGTGCGGCTCCGACTTCAAGCTCTGGCACAAGGGCGCCGAGTTCACCGCCGGTCACGAGATTTTTGGCGTGGTCGAGCAGCCCGGCCACCGCCTGCATGGCCGCCGCTGCGCCGTCTATATCCCGCTGCACTGCGACCACTGCGCGGCCTGCAAACGCGGCGACACCCAGATGTGCCTGGAGGTCTCGAGCCTGATCGGCTGGAACAGGCCGGGCGGCTATGCTGAATACGTGCCGGTGCCGGAAAACTGCCTGCTGCCGGTGCCCGACGATATCGAGGACAACCTCGCGCCGCTCTTGCTCGACACCATCGGCACCTCCGGCCACGCCGTCCGGTTCGTCAGTCGTGTCGTGCCGCCGGACGAGGCAGGTGCGGTCCTCGTGATGGGAGCGGGGCCTGTCGGTCTCGGCGTCGTGCTGGCACTCCGCAGTCTCGGCTATGATGACATCCATGTGGCCGATCCGAACGCCGCACGCTTGAATATCGCCCGATCGTTCGGCGCGAAACCGCATCCGGTCGGCGACACATCGAAACGGTTCGCCCTCATCATGGAATGCTCCGGCGCGCATGCGGCACGCAATCTCGGCATCGAGCTCGTCCTGCCGCGCGGGGCGCTGGTGCTGGTCGGCGAGAACGCCGCGCCCTGGACCATCGAGGAAGGCAAGGTGTTCCGCCGCAAGGACTTCTACATGATCCGCACGTTCTACTTCCCGGTCTCGGATTTCGAGCCGAATGTCGAACTGCTGCGCCGGTACAAGGACGAATACCGCGTCCTCGTCGACGGCGAGTTCGGCCTGTCCGCTTTGCCTGAGAACTTCGCCCGCTTCGCCAAGGGCGAGTTGATCAAGCCTGTACTGGCGCTGGACTAAGCGATCATGGCCTCGATCTCGATCCGCAACCTTACCAAACGCTACGGCAATTTCACTGTGATCCCCGATCTCAATCTGGAGATCGCGGACCACGAATTCGTGGTTTTCGTCGGCCCGTCCGGTTGCGGCAAGTCGACCTTGCTCCGGATCATCGCAGGTCTCGAGCCCATTTCCTCCGGCGACCTCTACATCGGCGACACGCGCGTCAACGGCGTGCAGGCGGCGCAGCGCGACATCGCGATGGTGTTCCAGGATTACGCGCTCTATCCGCACATGCGGGTTTACGACAACATGTCCTTTGCGCTGGAGCTGCGGGGAACGCCGAAGGCGGAGATCGACGCGCGGGTGAAGCGCGCGGCGGCGCTGCTGCATATCGAGCCGTATCTCGACCGCAAGCCGAAGGAGCTCTCCGGCGGCCAGCGCCAGCGTGTCGCCATGGGACGTGCGA
Source organism: Bradyrhizobium sp. IAR9 (assembly GCF_013408065.1). Classification (NCBI taxonomy): domain Bacteria; kingdom Pseudomonadati; phylum Pseudomonadota; class Alphaproteobacteria; order Hyphomicrobiales; family Nitrobacteraceae; genus Bradyrhizobium; species Bradyrhizobium sp. IAR9. The sequence goes on along the minus strand of NZ_JACBZW010000001.1, from coordinate 1,007,067 downwards.
TCGTGCGCAATCCAAAAGCCTTCCTGTTCGATGAGCCGCTCTCAAATCTCGACGCCAAGCTGCGCGGGCAGGTGCGCGCAGAGATCAAGGCGCTGTCGCAGGAACTCAAGACCACCATGGTCTTCGTGACGCATGACCAGATCGAGGCCATGACCATGGCCGACCGCATCGTGGTGCTTCAGAGCGGCACGATCCAGCAATACGACACGCCCGAGGCGGTCTACGAGCGGCCGGCCAACCAGTTCGTCGCCGGCTTCATCGGTTCGCCAGCCATGAATTTCTTCCCGGTCGAATGGCGACAGGAGCGTGCGATCCTTTCGCAAGGCGGAACGGTGGTGCCGTTGGGCGAGGAGACGGCAAACGGGCTGCGGTGGGCCCGGAGCGCTGTGCTTGGCATTCGCCCCGAACATTTTGCCGTTGCCACCGATGCTGCCGACGGCATTACAGTGAACGTCAAGCTCGTTGAGCCGCTCGGCTCGGACACGCTGATCCATTTCGATCTTGCCGGCGCGGCATCCATCGCGCGGGTTGATCCGTCGCTGCGACCGAAGGTCGGCGATCGCATCAATCTGCGACCGCAGCCCGGCAAGACGCATCTGTTCGATGCCGCAAATGGACAGGTCGTGCGGTGAGCGCATTGGTCAACATCGGCGATCTCTCGGCGCTGGCGGACGTCGCGTCCAAGGCGAGGCCCGTGCACGTGATCTGTCTCGGGTTGTCCGCGCTCGACCAGGTCTGGCGCGTCGACCGGCCGTTCTCGGGTGGAAGCGAGAAAGTCAAGGCCGTCGAGTACGGCACGCTCGGCGGCGGCATGGCCGCCAATGCGAGCGTTGCGGTCGCAAAGCTCGGTGCATCCGTCGCGTTCTGGGGGCGGGCAGGGAATGATGCTGCCGGGCACGAGATGAAGTCGGCCTTCACCGCGGAAGGCGTCGACATCGAGAATTTCCGGCTGTTTGCGGACGGCCGCTCGTCCGTCTCCGGTGTCATCGTCGACAATTCCGGCGAACGGCAGATCGTCAACTTCCGCGGTCTCTATTCGGAAGCAGCCGACTGGCTGCCGCTGGAGACCGTTGCCCGCGCATCCTCGGTGCTGGCGGATCCGCGCTGGGTCGAGGGGGCCGCGACGTTGTTCCGCGAAGCCCGCGCGCGCGGGATCCCGACGGTGCTCGACGGCGACATGGCCGATGCCGAGGTGTTCGAGCGGCTGTTGCCCCTGACCGACCACGCAATCTTCTCCGAGCCTGCGCTCACGGCTTTTGGCGGCTCGGCCAAGGATGAAACCCTCGCCGCGCTCGCCCGCTTCGGGTGTCGCATCATCGCCGTCACGCGCGGTGAGGAGGGCGTGAGCTGGTACGAGAACGGCTGCCTGCACCGACAGGCGGCCTTCGCGGTCGATGTGGTCGACACCACGGGCGCCGGCGACGTCTTCCATGGCGCTTATGCCCTCGCGATCGGCGCCGGTCTCGACGTGCGCGACGCGATGGCATTTTCGGCTGCGGCGGCCGCGATGAAATGCCGCCACGCAGGCGGACGCAACGGAATCCCCACCATCAACGAGTGTCTTGCATTCATGAGGACGAAGCCATGAGAACGATTGGAAAGAACCGCGGCCTGGCGCGTCTGGCCGACGCGGACGGTCATTTTCGCATGGTCGCGCTGGATCAGCGGCCGCCGCTGTTTGATGCTATTGCGAAAGCAAAGGGGATTACGCGGGACCAGGTCGAATATTCCGACGTGACGGCAGCAAAGCGTCTGCTCGTCGAGAACCTCGCGCCGCATTGCAGCTCGATGCTGTTCGATCCGAATTTCGCGGTGCCCGCGGCAATCGATCTTCTGCCGCCGCGTTGCGGTCTCATCATGACGCTCGAAGAGCACCGGGTGGATGAGACGTCGGGCGGACGCAAGTCGCGCGCGATCGCCGATTGGAGCGTTGAGAAGATCCGCGCCATGGGCGGCGATGCCGTCAAGGTGCTGGCGTGGTACCGGCCGGACGCCGATGCTGCGGTCAACGAGCATCAGAAGCGGTTCGTTCGCGAGATCGGACAGGACTGCGCCCGTCACGACATTCCCTACGTCCTGGAACTGCTGGTCTATCCGTTCCTCGGCAGCGCCAATCATACCGCCGACTACGTGGAGTCGCCCGGAAAACTTCCAGGTCTGGTCATCGAGAGCGTGCGCGAGTTCGCCAAGCCGGAATATGGCGTCGACCTTCTGAAGCTGGAGAGCCCGCTGGCGGCCAACAGTCTGCCTGCCCGGGATGGCAGCGCCGAGGCGAAAGCCGCGCAGACGGAGTTCGATGCGATCGGCGACATCTGCCGCGCGCGCAGCATCCCCTGGGTGCTGCTCTCCGGCGGTGCCGCGCCCGAGAAATTCGAACGGGTGCTAGACTTTGCCTATGCCGCGGGCGCGGGCGGGTTTTTGGCGGGCCGCACGATCTGGCTCGATGCCGTCTTGAAGAATTTCCCGGACCGCGCGGCGGTTGCCGCCAGCCTGCGCAAGGACGGCCTTGGTGTGCTCGAACGGCTCAACGAGCTGACAAAGGCCAAGGGAACGCCGTGGAAGGCGCGCTTTCCCGTATTTACTGATATCAAGCGGGAAGGGGACTTCGCGCGCGCGTATTGAGCTGGTGGTCGTTCCGCGTGGTCTGATCCCGATCGCAGGATCTGCAACATGACGTCTGACAGCTTCACAATCCGCTCGATCGAAGCGTTCTGCTATCGCTATCCGTTGGTAACGCCGGTGGTGACGTCGTTCGGCCGCATGCTCAACCGCCCCGCCGTCTTCATTCGTGCTGTCGATGAAGACGGCGTCGAGGGATGGGGCGAAGCCTGGTCGAATTTTCCCGCGCCGGGTGCGGAGCATCGCGCACGGCTCGTGAACGAGGTGCTCGCACCGGGTCTCGTCGGGCGCAAGTTCGACGGTCCGGCTCAAGCCTTCGAGAGCCTGACGAGGGGCACCGAAGTGCTGGCGCTGCAATGCGGCGAACCCGGTCCGTTTGCGCAGGCGATCGCGGGCATCGATCTCGCGCTATGGGACCTCTCGGCGCGCCGTCGGCGTTTGCCGCTGTGGCGGCTGCTCGGTGGGCACGGCAGCACGATCAAGGTCTATGCCAGCGGCATCAATCCCGGCGGCGCCACGCAGACGGCCGAAGCCGCACTCGAGCGAGGTCATCGCGCGTTGAAGCTGAAGGTCGGATTCGGCGCCGACATCGACCTCGCCAATCTCGCAGCCCTGCGCCAGATCGTCGGCGCGGGCATGCTCGCGGCGGACGCCAATCAGGGCTGGTCGGTCGAACAGGCGCTTCAGATGCTGGAGCGGCTCGGCGGGTTCGATCTGCGCTGGCTGGAAGAGCCCATCCGCGCCGATCGGCCACGCGAAGAATGGCAAAGACTGCGGGCAGGCGCGGACATGCCGATTGCGGCCGGCGAGAACATCTCGAGCGTCGAAGGCTTCAGGCAGGTGCTGACCGAGGACGTGCTCGGCGTGGTTCAGCCGGACATCGCGAAATGGGGCGGACTCACGGTCTGTGCCGGGCTGGCGCGTGACATTCTCGACGTGCGCAAGACGTTTTGCCCACACTATCTCGGCGGCGGCATTGGACTGCTTGCCTCGGCTCATCTGCTGGCCGGTATCGGAGGAGATGGCTGGCTGGAGGTCGACGCCAACGATAATCCGCTGCGCGATTTGTTTTGCGGCTCCCTGATCGACGTGCGTGAAGGCATGGTTCAGCTGAGTGACGACCCGGGGCTCGGAATAGTGCCGGATTTCTCAGCTATCGAGCGCTATCGCAGCATCTAGATGTGCGGGTTTGGGGTGTTCTTCGCCTAAAGCCCAGCAAGAGCACTTTCGGCCCCGTCGCGAGCGCGCGGACGTCCCGGCGCTGACCGCACTGATCCATAATGGCCGCCATTGCGCACCGTCTTGAAAATGCGGTTCGCGCCACTCTCTGAAAGCTTGCGCCGCAGTCGACTGGTCAGCGGCGCAGGCTGGCGCCCTGAACGTCTTGAAGGCGACCATGGAGCCCGGCCTCACAGAGAGCGCTCCTCCCGTCTAAGCCTGAACCTCTTCGGCCACGCGCTGCACATCCAAAGCTGATCGCCGGCTTGCGGGGCGCAAGCGTTGCCGCGCCGCTATTTGACGGCTCAACGCCCATCATTTCGTAAGTTCAATAATAGAATTAATTGGTCCGGTGCTGTATCGCACGGTGTCCAGGCCGACAGGGCGGGGCCTCGCGACTGGACAATGGTATCAACCGCTGATGCAGCGTCTAGCGACTTCCGAACATAACTCTCCACAAACCGCAAGCGCTGCTTTCGAGGTCGGGGGAAGTTCATCGAAGCGCTTGACTAGTTCTAAAAAAGAACTGTAAGTTTCAGGAAATGAAGCGGCCGATCGAAGAGCCGCAACGGTTGACGCGCTTGGCCATCGACGCTTTGCGCGTGCGCTCGATTTCGCGCGGCGTGACGCCCTGCGAGCCGTTAGAGACAAAGTCGAAGGGCGCACCGAAAGAGTGCGCATCAGGGAGGATGCCGATGTTGCCGAAATGGAAGAGTCTTGCCGTTCTGCTCGTGCTGTTGAGCAGCCCGGCGTTCGCAGCCGATGAACCAGGCGTCACCGCGACTGAAATCAAGATTGGCGGGGTGTTTCCGTTCAGCGGGCCGGCTTCATCGATCGGTCTCGTGGGCAAGGGGCTGATCGCCTACATTCAGTCCCTGAATGATCGCGGCGGCATCAGCGGGCGCAAGATCAATTACGTCGCCTATGACGATGCCTATAGCCCGCCCAAGGCGGTGGAGCAGGTCCGCAAGCTCGTCGAGAGCGATGAAGTTGCATTCATGTTCGGCCAGCTCGGCACTCCCGCCATTTCGGCGACGTCAAAATACCTGAAGTCGAAAGGGGTGCCCAGCATCGCGATCGTCAGCGGATCGTCCAAGTTCACCGACGTCGCCAGTTACCCGCTGATCACGACAGGTCTCGTCAGCTACGATACCGAGGGAAAGATCTACGCAAAATACCTCACGAAGGCTCTGCCGAACGCCAAATATGCGATCCTCTACCAGAATGACGACCTCGGAAAAGACTACGTCAACGCCTTCAAGGCGTTTCTCGGCAAGGACTATGATCGCAGGGTCGTCACCGCGTCCTACGAGGTCACTGAACCGACCGTCGATTCGCAGATCACCAACCTGAAGAGCTCCGGTGCGGATGCCCTGATGATCGCGGGCACGCCGAAATTCGCTGCGCAGGCGATCCGGCAGGCCTCTTTGATCGGCTGGAAGGCGACCGTGATCATCAACTTTCCGTCCGGTTCGGTTGGGGGCACGCTCACGCCGGCCGGCCTTGACAAGTCGACTGGCGTGATCGTCGGCACCATCAACAAGGATGTCGTGGATCCGAAGTGGAAAGATGATCCCGGCATGCAGGCCTATCGGGCGTTTATCGACAAATATCTGCCTGGCGTCGATATCACCAACGGCAGCTATCTCACCGGTTACCAGCAAGGCATCCTGCTCGAGCAGATCCTGAAGCAATGTGGGGACGACCTGTCCCGCAAGAATATCCTGGCGCAGGCCAAGAACCTCCGGGACTTCGTCGTACCGACCGCACTGCCGGGCATCAAGATCAACACCAGCGAAACCGAGAACATGATCTGGACGCAGATGCGCCTGCAGCGATGGACCGGATCGACTTGGGAAGCCTTCGGAGAGGTGCTGGACGCCAGGTCCGAATGAGCAGGTAACAGGCGAGGGGCGGAGCGGCATTGAGCCGGCGCCGGCGTCCTGCGCGACTTGAGCGCAACGGGTGCGATCGCCATCCCGGTACTTCAGGAGATCAATTCGATGTCGACGAAGGCACTGACGTTTGCGCCGCGCGAGGTTTCAATCGAGCGCCGACCAGATGGCGCGCTCATATTGAGTTCGCCCCTCGAGTGGAAGCCGTGTGACTGGCGTATCACGGACTTCTTGCCGAGTTGGGCGAGCGCCACGCCGGACCGGATATTCCTCGCGCAGCGCAACGCGAAGGGCGGGTGGGACGAGATCACCTACAGCGAGGCATGGTTTCAGGTCCAGGCGGTGGGCCAGAGTTTGCTCGATCTGGGCGCAAAGCCAAAGGACAAGCTGGCCATCCTCTCCGGAAACTCGATCGAGAACGCCGTGGTTTCGTTTGCGGCGATGTCAATCGGCGTCATCCTGGCGTCGATATCGCCAAACTACACGCTGATGCCCGGTGGACTTGCTCGTCTCAAGGACATCGCCGAAGTGCTGCGCCCGAGCTTCGTGTTCGTCCAAAGCGGACGCGAGTTTTCCGCAGGCCGCACCATTCCGGAATTGGCGGCCGCGACCTGGATCAGTGTCGATGGCGCGCCGGACACGGTGCCCTTCCGCGCCCTGACAGCCAAAATCGCGTGCGCCGGCTTTGCCGGGGCATCTCGTGCGGTCTCGTGCGAGGCTGTCGCCAAGATACTCTTCACGTCGGGTTCGACAGGCTTTCCGAAAGGCGTGCTCAACACCCACCGCATGATGGCAAGCTCGCTGCAAATGGGCAGCCAGCTCGTGTCTCCTCCGGCTGCGCCAGTCCAGGTGGAGTGGCTGCCTTGGCACCACACGATGGGCAGCAACGTCATTCTTCACGGCATCCTCAAGAACGGCGGTACGCTCTATATCGACGACGGCCGTCCGCTGCCGCAGCTCTTTCACAAGACGGTCGCCAATCTCAAGGAAGTGTCGCCGACCGCCATGTTCAACGTGCCTGCCGGCTATAATCTCCTGTGTGATGCGGTCGAGAGGGATCTCGATCTGGGCGCCAGTGTATTCAAGCGGATGGACCGAATGAGCTATGCCGGCGCTGCAATTTCAAAGGACACGCTGGAGAAGCTCTATCGCTTGACACTCTCGGTGACCGGCCGGCGAATTCCGGTCATGTCGGGTTACGGTACGACCGAAACCGCCCCGACCATCAGTACGACCCATTGGGCGACAGATCGACCCGGCGAGATCGGTCTTCCCGCGCCGGGACTGCGGCTCAAGCTCATTCCGGTCTCGGATACCTACGAGGTCAGGGTCAAGGGACCCAACGTCACGCCGGGTTATCTCGGGCGGCCGGATTTGACGGAAATGGCCTTCGACGAGGAAGGCTTCTATCGCATCGGCGATACTGTCTCGTTTCTGGATCCGCAGAAGCCTGAGCTCGGGCTACGCTTTACCGGTCGAATTTCCGAGAACTTCAAGCTTGCGAATGGGACCTGGGTCTCGATCGGCAATATGCGCGCGGCAATCCTGGCCGCAACGCGCGGTGTCTTGCTCGACATGGTGGTCGCGGGCGAAAATCGTGAGGCGTGCGCGCTGCTCTGCTGGTTGAACCCCACGGAGGCCGCGCGAATCTCGAAAACTCCGGGTGCGGATTTGACCTCGGATCCCGCCGTGGTCGGATTCCTGCAGGATCGCTTTCGGGACTACAACGAGACTGTTGGAAGCAGCGAACGGATCTGCTCCTTCGTTCTGCTGAAAGATCCGCCATCAATGGCGGCAGGAGAGATCACCGACAAGGCCTATGTCAACCAACGCGCTGTGCTGAAAGTTCGATCCGAGCAGGTTGAGCGTCTCTACACACTTGAGGCTGGCGCCGACGTGATCCGGGTCTAAGAGCGAGCTTGTCGCTGTGCGGACGTTACGGACTCCTGGCCGCCAGATCGCGTCTGCCGGTACCTTCTGCGGGATTGTTTGCCGCGGAACGGCTTCGGTGCAGGCCTCAGGCGGCCCGCGAGCGCGCCTTTGTTTTCGAGGTCGTCGGCGCCGCTGCCGCCGGGGCGCCGCGAGCACCCGGCCCGGGATGAGTATGGACTTCCTTGGCCGACAGCGGCTCGCCGCACTCGGAGCACACCATGACCGGATCGAAATCTTTTCCGCACTTGCGATGCTGGTGCAGCAGGGGGCGGCCGCGCTCGTCGACCATGTGAGTATCGCCCCAATGCACGATTGCCATCATGATCGGATACAGATCGAGCCCCTTCTGGGTCAGGATATATTCGTGCCGTTTAGGGGATTCCTGGTAGGGAATTCGGCGCAGGATGCCCTGCCGAACCAACTTCTTCAGACGTTCGGCAAGCAAATGCCGGGTGATTCCGAGTGCCGACTGAAATCCCTCGAAGCGGCGTGTGCGCAGAAAGCACTCGCGCAGGATTAGAAGAGTCCAGCGATCGCCGATCACGCCGATAGTTCGGGCCATCGAGCACGGCTCTTCCTCGAGTTCCTTCCACTTCATCCATGCACTCCAGTCGCCGCCGCGGCACGGACCTCGTCTCGAATCGTTGCGGAGGCCGGCGCGGGATTTGCCATTCTAGATAGGTACTAAATTCCAAACAATACCCTTCCAGCCAAGACGAAAGCAGCAGATTGCGGCAGCGTTTGACAGTTCTATTTTAGAACTGTATGTTTGAGGAAAGTCAGGCCGGCGACCGATCGCCAGTGCAAGCACATGTTCCGCGGGAGGAGCCGAGATGACCTTGAAGATTGAATTCCAGTTCGATTTCGGCAGTCCGAACGCTTATCTGGCAGAGGTGGCGATTCCGGGCATCGAGCAGCGCACCGGTGCGAAATTCGAGTATGTTCCGGTCTTGCTCGGCGGCATCTACAAGGCAACGGGCAACATGTCGCCGTTCGACTCGCTTCGTGGGATCAAGAACAAGCCGGAATATCAGGCGCTCGAGACCCAGCGGTTTATCCGCCGCCACAACGTCACGAAATTCCGCCAGAATCCCTTCTTTCCCGTCAACACGCTGATGCTGATGCGGGGCGCCGTGGCGGCCCAGTTCGAGGGCGTGTTCGAGTCCTATTTTCGCGCGGCCTATCACCATATGTGGGAGGAGCCGAAGAAGATGGACGACCTCGAAATCTTCCGGAATGCGTTCATCGCTTCGGGGCTCGATATCGACAGATTGATCGCTCGCACCCAGCAGGACGACGTCAAGAAGAGGTTGATTGATCTGACCAACGACGCCGTCAGCCGAGGCGCGTTCGGGTCGCCAACCTTCTTCGTCGGCAAGGAGATGTTCTTCGGCAAGGACCAGCTTCGAGACGTCGAGGAGTCCATCCTCGAGCAAACCAGGCCGGTCGCCAGGACGGCGTAGAGCTACGAGTTTACGAAGTTCAATTCAACCGGGAGACGATCCGTGCAAAAGAGAAACGCAACTGTCGCAGTGATCGGTGCCGGCGACTATATCGGCGGCGAGATCGCCAAGAAGTTCGCCTCTGAGGGCTTCACGGTGTTTGCCGGGCGCCGGAACGGCGCCAAGCTCGAGCCGCTCGTCAAGGAGATCGAGGCCACCGGAGGCGAAATCCACGCGCGCTCGCTGGATGCCCGCAAGGAGGAGGAGGTTATCTCCTTCCTCGCTGATGCCGACCAGCACGCGCCGTTGGAGGTCTGCATCTTCAACATCGGCGCCAACGTCAACTTTCCGATCCTCGATACGACCGAGCGGGTCTTCCGCAAAGTCTGGGAGATGGCCTGCTATTCCGGCTTTCTCGCCGGCCGCGAAGCCGCGCGGCTCATGCTGCCTCGCGGCGGCGGCAACATCTTCTTCACCGGCGCGACAGCGTCTCTCCGCGGCGGCAGCGGCTATGCCGCCTTTGCCAGCGCGAAGTTCGGCCTGCGGGCGGTGGCTCAGGCGATGGCGCGCGAGCTCGGCCCCAAGAACATTCACGTCGCGCATCTCATCATCGATTCCGGCGTCGATACGGAATGGGTGCGGCAGCGCCGGCTCGAGGCGCTCGGTCCGAATGCGCTCGACGATCCCGATCTCTTGATGCCGCCGTCGTCCGTCGCTGCGTCCTATTGGCAGCTTTATCAGCAGCCGAAGAGCGCGTGGACGTTCGAGCTGGAAATCCGCCCCTTCGGCGAGAAGTGGTAAGGAGGCCCTTACGATGGAGCTTGCGCTGTCTGCCGAGGACGCGGCTTTCCGCGATGAAGTGCGCGCCTTCATCGCGGACAATTATCCGGTGGAGATGCGCGTTCCCAATCCGGAGACCGACCTGACCAAGGAGCAGTCACTGCTCTGGCACCGGATCCTCCACAAGAAGGGCTGGATCGCGCCGCTGTGGCCCAAGGAGTATGGCGGGCCGGGCTGGACGGTCACACAGCGGTTCATCTTTGAGCAGGAAACCTCCCGGGCGGGAACGCTGCCGCCGCTTGCCTTTAGCGTGACCATGGTCGCGCCGGTGATCTACACGTTCGGCAACGAGGCGCAGAAGAAGAAGTTTCTGCCGCGAATTCTGTCCGGCGAGGATTGGTGGTGCCAGGGCTATTCCGAGCCAGGCTCCGGCTCCGATCTCGCAACCGTCAGAACCAAGGCGGTGCGCGAGGGGGACCACTACGTCGTCAACGGGCACAAGACCTGGACCACGCTGGCACAGCACGCCGACTGGATCTTCTGCCTGGTGCGAACCGATCCGAATGTGAAGCCGCAATCCGGAATCTCCTTCCTGCTGATCGACATGAAGTCGCCCGGCGTCACCGTGCGGCCGATCATCACGATCGACGGCAGTCACGAGGTCAATGACGTCTTTCTCGAAAACGTTCGGGTGCCCGTCGAGAACCTGGTCGGCGAGGAGAACAAGGGCTGGACGTACGCCAAATTCCTGCTCGGCAACGAGCGCACCAGCATGGCGGGCATCGGCCGGTCCACCCGCTATCTCCGGAAGCTGAAGCAGATCGTGAAGGCCGAGATACCGGCCGACGATCCGGCGCATCTGGAATTTCTACGCGACATCGCCCGCGTCGAGCTGGACGTGCTGGCGCTGGAGGCGACCGAACTGCGCGTCGTCGCCCAGATGGCGCGTGGCATCGATCCCGGTCCGGCGGCGTCGCTGTTCAAGATCCGCGGCACCGAGATCTTCCAGGACATCACCGAGCTCACGCACCGCGCGATCGGCAATTATGGTCTTGCGATCCGCGAGCATCCGATCAGCTCCAACCGCTTCGTGCCGGGCCCGGACTACGGCCACACCGCGTCCGAGAAATATCTGAACGCGCGCAAGCTCAGCATCTACGGCGGGTCCAACGAGATCCAGCGAAACATCATCGCCAAAGCCGTGCTCGGGCTCTAAGCAACGGCGGATCGGGAGGATCGGATGGATATTCAGTTCACGGAAGAGCAGGAATTGCTGCGATCCAGCGTTCAGCGCCTTCTGCGCGACCAGTATGATTTCGAGGCGCGGCGCAAGATCGTGGCGAGCGAGGAGGGATTCAGCCGGACGCGGTGGAAGGTCTTCGCCGAGCTCGGCCTGCTCGCTGCGCCGTTTTCCGAGGACGCCGGCGGCCTCGGCGGCGGTCCGTTGTCGACCATGATCGTCATGCAGGAGTTCGGCCGTCACCTCGTCGTCGAGCCTTTCGTCGAAACGGTGGTGCTTGCCGGTGGCCTGATCGAGCAGCTTGGTACGTCCGAGCAGAAGCAGGGTTTCATTCCAGGCATCATCGACGGCTCCAGGATCTGGTCGCTGGCCTGGACCGAGAGAGCCTCCCGGTTTGATTTCGCCAATGTCGCGACCAAGGCGCGGCGTGAGGGAGGCGACTACGTTCTGAGCGGCGAGAAGACCATGGTGATGGCAGCGCCGTGGGCGGATCATCTGATCGTCTCGGCGCGGACCGCCGGCGATAATCGCGACCGCGGCGGCGTCAGCCTGTTCGTGGTCGACCGCCATGCCGGGGGCGTCAATCTCCAGAGCTTCAAGACGATCGACGGACGCCGCGCCGCCGAGATCGGTTTGCGCGAGGTCCGCGGGCAACTGCTGGGAGCAGAAGGCGAGGGCGTTGCCGCGCTGGAAACCTGTCGTGACCGCGCGATCGGCGCGCTCTGCGCCGAGGTCGTCGGCGCGATCGGCGAGCTGAATGCCGCAACGTTGGACTATTCGAAGACCCGCGAGCAGTTCGGCACCACCATCGGCTCCTTCCAGGTGTTGCAGCATCGCATGGTCGACATGTTCATTGCCCATCAGGAGGCGCTCTCCCTGATGCAGCATCTCAATCTCAGCCTCAACGCCGGTGATTCAGGCCTGTCGCGGCTCGCCTCCGGGGCCAAGTCGAAGATTGGCTATGCCGGAAAGTTCGTAGCCGACCAGGCGGTGCAGCTTCACGGCGGCATGGGAATGACCGACGAGCTGAACGTCGGACACTATTTCAAGCGAATCTCCTCCATCAACATCCAGTTCGGCGATCCCGCATTCCACGTCCTGCGCTACGCGCAGCTGGATGCGGCCGCGTAAAAGAAGAGGCCAGCATGACGACTGAAGCAGTCATCGTTTCCACCGCCCGGACGGCCGTCGGCAAGGCCTATCGTGGCGCGCTCAACAACACGGACGGCCCGACCATGGCCGGGCATGTGATGGCCGAAGCCGTGAAGCGCGCCGGCATCGCGCCGGGCGAGGTCGAAGACGTGGTGATGGGCTGCGCGATGCAGCAAGGCACCATGGTGATGAATGTGGCGCGCAAGGGCGCGATCCGCGCTGGCCTGCCCGTGACGGTGGCCGGCACCACGATTGACCGGCAATGCGCGTCCGGCCTGCAGGCCATCGCCGTTGCCGCGCGCTCGGTGATGCTGGACGGCGTCGAAGTCGCCATCGGCGGCGGGATCGAGTCGATCAGCCTCGTGCAGAACGAGCACATGAACAAGTTTCACGCCGTCGACCACGAGCTGATGGCGATGAAGCCCGAAATGTACATGTCGATGCTCGATACGGCGGAGGTCGTCGCCGAGCGGTACAGGATCGGCCGCGACAGGCAGGACGAATACAGTCTCGAATGCCAGCGCCGCGTCGGCGCCGCTCTGCAGGCCGGCCGCTTCAACGACGAGATCGTGCCGTTCACGACCAGGATGGCGCTCGTCAACAAGGAAACCAAGGAGGTCACCTACGAACAGGTGACGCTCACGAAGGACGAGGGTCCGCGTCCGGAAACCACGGCCGAGGGCCTTGCCAAGATCAAGCCGGTGTTCGAGGGCAAGACCATCAGCGCGGGCAATGCCAGCCAGCTCTCGGACGGTGCTTCGGCCTGTGTGATCACGAGCGGCAAGTTTGCAGCCAGCAAGGGGCTGAAGCCGCTCGGCATCTTCCGCGGCTTCGTTGCCGCCGGCGTCGAGCCGGACGAGATGGGTGTCGGCCCGGTCGCTGCGATCCCGCGCCTGCTCAAGCGCCATGGTTTGAGGATCGACGACATCGATCTCTGGGAGCTCAACGAGGCGTATGCGGTGCAGGTAATCTATTGCCGCGACAAGCTCGGCATCGATCCGGACAAGCTCAACGTCAATGGCGGCTCGATCGCGATCGGCCACCCCTACGGCATGACCGGCTCGCGGCTCACCGGCCACCTCCTGATCGAGGGACGGCGGCGCAAGGCGAAATACGGCGTGGTGACCATGTGCATCGGTGGCGGCATGGGCGCCGCGGGCTTGTTTGAAATCATCCACTGAGCGGAAACGCGGGGAGATCATTCGTGAAGACAGCGATCACTGAACTGTTCGGTATCGAACATCCGATCATCCAGGGCGGAATGCACTATGTCGGCTTCGCGGAAATGGCGGCCGCGGTATCCAACGCCGGCGGGCTCGGCTTGATCACGGGCCTCACCCAGCGGACGCCGGAGCTGCTTGCCAAGGAGATCGCGCGCTGCCGGGACATGACGGATAAACCGTTCGGCGTGAACCTGACGTTCCTGCCGACCTTCAGCGCGCCGCCTTATCCGGAGTACATCGCTGCCATCAGGGAGGGCGGCGTCAGGATCGTCGAGACCGCCGGGCGCAGCCCTGAACAGTACATGCCGGCCCTGAAGGCGGGCGGCATCAAGGTGATCCACAAATGCACCTCCGTCCGGCATTCGCTGAAGGCCGAACAGATCGGCTGCGATGCCGTCAGCGTCGACGGCTTCGAGTGCGGCGGTCATCCGGGCGAAGATGACATGCCGAACATGATCCTGCTGCCGCGTGCGGCCGAAGAACTGAAGATCCCGTTCGTGGCTTCCGGCGGCATGGCCGACGCGCGCAGCCTGGTTGCGGCGCTGGCGATGGGAGCGGCGGGAATGAACATGGGTACGCGGTTCATCGCCACCAAGGAAGCGCCGGTGCACGAAAACGTCAAGAAGGCGCTGGTCGCGGCGTCCGAGCTCGACACCAGGCTCGTTATGCGCGCGCTCCGCAACACCGAGCGGGTCCTGAACAACAAGGGCGTCGAGCATCTGCTTGAGATCGAGCGCGAGAAGGGCAAGAGCCTCAAGATCGACGACATCCATGATCAGGTGGCGGGCGTCTATCCCAGGGTGATGATCGACGGCGACATGGACGCGGGCGCCTGGAGCTGCGGTATGGTCGTCGGACTCATTCGCGATATTCCGACCGTGAAGGAGCTGATCGACCGCATCATGGCGGACGCCGAGCGATTGATCAGGGGCAGGCTGACGGGATTCCTTGACGCCGACAGCGGGGCCACGCTCAAGGTCGCGTGAAGCCACGGCTTGGCGATCCGCGCTGCAGACGACATTTCGTCGTCTCTGCGCGGGCTGGAAGCTCCGGCCGTGATGGGACCGTCATCAGCGAATATCTTGGGCCATCCCGGAGCAGGCGATGCGTTACGCAAAGGACCATGGGCAGCACACCCGCAGACGCATCGTCGAAAGCGCTTCCCGCGGTCTGCGCCAGGCCGGGGCCGATGGCTTGAGTGTGGCCGACCTGATGAAGCTCGCCAATCTGACGCATGGCAGCTTCTACGCCTACTTCAAATCGCGCGATGCGTTGGTCGTCGAAGGGCTCGCCCTGGCCATGGATCGAACGATCGTGCATTGGCTCAGTCTCACGCAGGGGCTGCCCGCCGGGAAGGGATTCGACGCACTTGTCGAGTCTTACCTGAGCCCCCGCCACCGTGACGATCCGGGGCGGGGCTGCGCGCTGCCGGCCTTGGCGGCCGATATCGGGCGGTCGGGTCCGGAGGCGCGGCGCACCCTTGAAAGGGGGCTCGGCAAGATGATCGATATCATCGCGCGGTTGACCTCGGGGAGGCCGTCATCGGATGTGAGACAGACGGCCGCCGGCGCAATTGCGACCATGGTCGGTTCGGTCGTGCTGGCGCGTGCGGTCGACGACAAGCGTTTGTCCGACCTCCTGCTGGAGGCCGGACGGCAGGCTTTGGGCAATTCCGTTGCGTGCGACTGCGAGAGAGCGCATTCGGCCGACAATTGAGACCTGTCTTAACCGATGTTGGCTTCAGGGCGGTGCAGGCCGATGGCGGAGGCAAACGACCGTGCCTCCACCATCGGCCGCAGCCGTGGCGGCTACGCAGCCATTCGCAGCAGATCGACGATTTCGGCTTGATCGTTGAAGGGGCGCGGATTGGCTTTGACGAAGCGATGGTTGATCGCGATTTCGCTGATCTTGCCGAACTTGTCTTCGCCGATGCCGACCTCGGCGAGGCGGCCCGGTAGTCCAAGTTGCCTGACGAACTCCGCAAAGGCGTCTGCCGCGTCCCCACCGGGAGCACCCAAAGCTGCCGCCAAACGCTTCTGCGCGTCATCGGTGAACGGCTTGTTATAGCGAAGAAGGCTCGGCATGATGACGGGCGTGCAATAGTAGTGAGGTACCCCGAAGGTCCCGCCAAGCACGTGGCCGATGCCGTGACTTGCGCCCATGGGAACGCGTGCCTGCAGTCCAAAGGACGCAAGCCATGAGCCGTATTGACACAAGCGGCGCGCCTCGAAATCGTCGGGTTGCTGCAGGGTCCGGAGCATTCCCTCGCGCAGCTCGCGGATACCCGCCAGAACCACTTCGTCAGCAAGGGGAGTGCCAGCTGGCGAGCACAATGCTTCGATGCCGTGATCCATGGAGCGAGTGCCCGATCCCATCCAGAGATTCGAAGGCGTGTGAAGTGTGAGGGCAGGGTCGAGGATGACTGCCACCGGCATCATGTGGGGGTGAAAGAATATTTGCTTCAGCTTGTTGCGCTCATCGGTGACAAGCGCTGCGGCATTGTATTCGCCGCCATTCAGCGTTGATGGCACGGCGATCTGCCGGACTGCAGGCGCGCGGAACGGGGAATGGCTCACGCCCGGTCCCATGGGGAACGGATCGAAGCCCGCTTCATCGCGGATATCGTGCTCCATCGCCATGATGACGATCTTGGCGAGGTCAACGGCAGAACCGCCGCCGACGGCCACGACGAGATCAGCGTGGGCTTCCTTGGCGTGGAGGGCAACTTCGGCGGCTTGCTTGCGCGTGGTGTGCTGTGCGATTCCGTCGAAGGTCGCGGCATGCTTGTCGCCGAGCATATGCCGGATTTTCTCAATCTCGTCGGTCTTGGTGTTCAAGGTGCGGCTGACGATAAGGAAGACGCGCGTTGCCTTTAGTCGTTCCGCTTCTTCGTTGATGGCCTCAGCCGCCGGTCTGCCATAGATCACGCGATCAATTGCCGGAAAATTGTGTGCTCCAGTGCTGCGCATTTTTATCCTCCCATCGGAACTGCGGTCGAAGCCGACATAGTCTTTTATATTATGAGTATCATGCAATAGTGGTTCAAAAATATCGCACCACCTCGGTTAGACGGCCTTCGCCAGGTTCCACGCGAAGCACTGGCGAGGACTTGCCGGCTTCGCGCTCCATCATCCTTCGCCGCCCTTGCCCCGTCGAAAAGTCTCAGCCACATCATGTCTCTTGCAGCGGACTCGGACGCGTCAGTTTCCTGATGCCAATTGAGTGAAGCCACTACGCATGTGCACTCCAGTTTTCGTGTGCACCGAAAGGCCAAAACGGGTAGGGCTGGTCGAAAAAAGCTGACGCCGAACGCTGCGATGGTTTTCGGCGTTTGCGGTATACCTTGCTCCGCAATCGCCAAGGCCTGCGCACGAATGTTGCTCGATGCTCTCGAACTCCTCGCGTGTCATCTTGCCGATACAGGATGCCCCGACGGTCCCGAAAGCTAAGACGATCGTGAGGTCTTTCGCACGCGGAAGCGTGGAGAATGGCACCGGCCGACGGGGCCTAACGCTCTGCGAGATTTGAGTGTCTCAGAGACGCACCCCGGTCGTAGCAAACGCTTGGGCGACGGGCTCCTGGACCCGATTCAAGACCACCACTCCCGCAATCGCGATCACGATGGCCGCGACGCAGCCAAGAAGAAAAGCCTTCATCCGCAGCCTCCTTCGATCGAAACGTCAAGGTGTTTATACGACACGGCTTGCCGCGAGCAAACTCGTTGATCGCACCAAGGCACAAGCGATCTTATGGGCTCTTGAAGATGGGATCGATGGAAAATCCATCGCCCAACAAGCCTACGGACCGAAGCGCCGCGCTATTCAGGTCGACTTCCAATATCGCAAGAAGAAGCGCAAGCACGATGGCAACGAGGATCAGGAAGGGCGAGGCTTCCCGGGAAATGGGATCTTGCGGCCCATCAAGCGCGCGCAGAGCGCGTAGCCGCGCCATCATCCGCAGAAATGGCCGCGTTGGCCCCTGCATGTCAGTCGTCCTTGACGTGACCAGCAAGAGACTAGTCTTCGGACCACCGGCGTTCAAGCGGAGGAGGCGGGAAGTCAGGTTATTGCAATGCACGCTCCGGAACGGAAGGCCGTGTTGCCCGGTTGACTACACGCACCGGAGGATCCGACGTGAAATTGCCAACAACGATCTTGTGCTTCGCAGCACTCTGCTTCTTCCAGAGCGCCTCCGCCCAACCCGCGCAAACCAACTCATCTGCGCCACCAAGCCCTCCCGAGGAGAAGGGTCAACCACAGCCGCAAGGCTGGACGGGCCCAATCAATACAGGTTCGGGTGGCGCGCCCGCCGAGAGTCCCCAAGGTCAGAGTCCGCCTGGAATGCAGGCCGCGCCTCACGGATCGTCCAAGAGCACGACGGCACCAGCCAAGTAGATCGGTTCGGATATTCTCCTCAGTCCGCTGTTCTGGCAATCTGAGAGCGTGAACGTGACGCGGCGAGGGTCAATGAAGCTACCTTTCTGCGCGGGCGGCGCCGCAGCCTTGTGGGCCATCTTTGCCGTATCATCCGTGCACGCCGACATGGCGGGACACGGCGGCCCCGTGCGGGCTCTTGCTATTTCCCCCGATGGGAACGGACTCTTGTCCGGCAGCTTCGACTCAGCCGCCATTCGGTGGTCGCTAAAGGCGGAGACAGCGGAGGAGGTGCTGCGGTATCATGCTGATGCAGTCAATGCCGTCGCCTTTCTGAGCGACGGCCGCATGGTCACCGCGGGTGCCGATGCACGAATTGCGGTCTGGATGGCGGGCAGGCGGCAGCCGGACCGGGTGTTCGAGGGACACGTCGGTCCAATCGTCGCACTCGCGGTCTCTCCCGACGGCGCGCTGCTCGCGTCGGCTTCATGGGATCGGACGGTGCGGCTCTGGTCGCTGTCGGACGGCGTGTCGCGCGTGCTCGAAGGGCATTCGCAGAACGTCAACGGCGTCGCCTTCACGTCGGATGGGAGGTCGCTCGTCAGCGCCGGCTATGACCTTACGTTGCGCATCTGGCGGTTGTCGGACGGCCAGCCTGAAGTCGTGACGTTGCCGGCTCCGCTCAACGTGGTGGCCGTGGCGCCGGACGGTGAAATCGTCACAGGCGGGGTCGACGGCATGCTGCGGATGCTGACCATGGACGGCAAGGTCAACGGCGAGGTATCGGCCGGCCCAACACCAGTGGTGGCCTTGGCGATGTCGGCCGACGGCAAGCTGATTGCCGCGGCCAGCATCGGAGGCACAGTGGCGATCATCGATCGCAAGTCGCGCAGCCTGCTACGCACGCTGGTCGGGCCTGGGCTGCCGGTGTGGTCGGTTGCCTTCCTTCCGGATCGCGAGACGCTGATGACGGGGGGCGCGGACGGCAAGATCAGGCGGTGGAATGCACGCACTGGCGATCCCGTCGGCTCGAGTCTGATGGGCTCACCGGCCGATCCGCTTGCTGCCTATGCCGGCGATCATGGCGCCGACGTATTCCGGGCGTGTGTTGCCTGTCACACGCTGTCGGACAAGGAGGTCCAGCGCGCAGGCCCGACCCTTGCCGGATTGTTTGGCCGTAAGATCGCATCGCTGCCGGGCTACCGCTTCTCCGATGCACTGAAGACGATGGACATCGTCTGGACGCCGGAGACGGTTGCAAAGCTGTTCGAGGTTGGACCGAACGCCTACACCCCAGGTACCAAGATGCCGGATCAGCGCATCGGCTCGCCCGAGGATCGCCGCGCGCTCACCGATTTCCTTGGCCGCGTGACATCGCGATAGCTGCCTCTCAGATCGAATCCCAATTGTCCATCGGAAGATCCCTCATCTCCGGATGTTGCTTGAGGATCTGAATGACGTCGATGCTGGGGTGCTCCTTGAGCGCTTCCGCGACGCAGTGATTGACGTATTTGCGACGCGACAGCCATGCGATCTTCTTGCCCTTGGCCTCGGCTTTGCAGGCGGCGATCGCCTGTTTCACGGCAACCTTTTGTGCCTTGGTCAGTGGAGGAGCGGCAGCTTCGGCCGCTGCGCCGGCGAAAGCGATGGAGATCAAGCACGTCGACAGAGCTGTGATCAAACGAGACATGGTGATGCTCCCCCTGGTTTCCTGCCCCTGCGTAGATGTCTGGTGGTCTTGTCTAGTCCTTGCCCTCGCGCTGACGTAGGTAGTCGTCCGTGGTTCGCGGTGGCGTGCGTTCGGGAACGCCCTTGAACGGATTGAACTGCTGCTCGCTCATGACGATGACGCGGCAGTCGGCGCACATCCTGAGTGCCTCGATCCGTTTGTCGCCGGCGGGATACATCCAGTGCCGCCCCTCGAGCTTGGCGGCGATCCGGTCGATCGTGCTTTTGACGCCAAAGGCCGCGCCGCAGCGGACACAGAGCGCGGGCTCCTCTTCCTTGATGACCGCGGCGGGTGCGCGGGCGGCGCGGAAATCGATCTGCGGCTTGAGTGTGATGACCTTTTCCGGACAGGTGGTCTGGCACAGGCCGCACTGCACGCAGGCATCCTCGATGAATTTCAGCACGGGCCGCTCGGGGTCGTCGCGCAGCGCGCCGGTCGGGCAGGCGGAGACACACGAGAGACACAGCGTGCAGCCGCCCGTGTCGACGCTGATCGCGCCGACTGGTGCGCCCTGCGGCAGCGCAATCACGTCCACCGGCTTTGGCGCAAGGCGATGCAGCTCGCTGAGGCCGAAGCGCAGGAGGTCGCGCCGCTTGCCGACGGTCTTGAAGGTCGCCGGTGTTGCGACCGCCGCAAGCGTGCCGATGCCAGTCAGATGGCCGCCGAGCGCGTCAGGGTCGTCGGTCTCGATCGTGGCGACGCGCTGGCCCTCAAATCCGAGACCGCCAAGGATTGCATCGGCAATGCCGATCGTCTGCGATAGTCCGGTCACATCGTGGCGCGGCTTTGCGCGCAGCAGGAAGCGCACGGCTGTTACGCCATAAGCGAATGCTCCGACGATCGCTTCCAGCCCGACCTGCGTGAGTTCGTTGACGACAAAGGGAAGCACGTTCGCCGGAAGACCGTCGCCATGTCGTGCCAGAGCATCGATCAGCGGTGTGCCGTGCGGGCCGTCATGGAACAGCAGCACCGCGTTGGCGCCGCCGGCTTCGTGGTAGGCGAGCAGCATGGCGCGAATTCGTTGAAGCTGCGTATCGGCAGGCGGCAACGTGTAAGATGCAGCGCCGGTCGGGCAGGCGGCGGCGCATTGCCCACAGCCCGCGCAGATGTTCGGGTCAACAGCGACATGATCGCCGGCGGGCGTGATTGCGCCGGTCGGGCAGAGATCGAGGCAGCGATGGCACCCCGTGCGCTTCGAGCGCGAATGGGCGCAAAGACCGGGCGTAACGTCGACATATTTCGGCTTGTCGAAGCTGCCGACGAGGTCGCGTGCGGCGAGCACGGCGCGCAGCACCGCGGCGGGATCGTTCGGGTTGGCGCGGAGATACCCGTCGCGCAGGTCATGTGCGGGAAAGAGCGGCATTCCGCCCGAAAGGTCCAGCACGATATCGCAGTGCGACGTCACTCCGTTTCGGGGAGCGTCAAGCACGTAGCGATCGCGCGAGGAGGGGCGGGGCCTGGCATAGTCGTCGATCGTGAGCTCGAAGGCGCCGAAATGTCCCTTCGCGGAGCGGATCGTGCCCTTCACGATCGGGAAGACCGTTGCAGCGGCTGGCACCATCTCATCGAGTTGCTTCAGCATCACCGTGACGTCGAGGTGATCCGCGAGCAAGCGGCCTGCCTCGATCGCAGCCTCATCGCGCCCGTAGACCAGGACGACGCCCTCGCTCGACAAGGTGACAAGCGGATAGTCCGGGGCCGGGATGGAGGCGGAAGCGAGCAGGGCGGCCATTTTCGCACCGGTCCGTGCGCCGTCTCGCGACCATCCGGCCGTTTCGCGAATGTTGACGAAGCTGATCGCATCAGGCCGTTCCCCGGCCTCCTCAGCAAACTGCGCCGCCTGCTGCGTGCAAGCCACCGTCAGCGCGCCACCAGCGGCGGCCGCGTTACGGAAGTGATCGAGCTCGGCGCCGCAGAGATGGCAAAAGCCTTTGATCTCGCTGTTGGGGCATCCTCGCCGGATCGTGGCCACGTCAAGACGCATCGTGTCTTCGCACGAGCAGATCAGGACGGTCTTCGATGGCTGTTCCAGGTTGACCCCTCCGCCATTCGGGCGCCGACGACGGACTCGCGCCGACCCTTCGCCTCGTATAGACATTATTCATCGGGAAGAAAAGGAAAGCGGAGGACGGCCTGACGTCGACCCCTGTCAGCCACGTTTCCGTGGCGGAACCGATCCATCTGCCGCCGCCGTTCACATTGGTGCGGTTGCGCGAGAGTGGCGACGCTTTTGCCCAAGCATGCCGCATTGCACCGGAGAGTGGCGCCGGCACGCTCGTCTACGTTGGGCGCTTTGACCTGGCGGAGTTCGCCGTGGTGCTCGAGCCGGCTGAGACGCTGCGCAGCGCGCGACGCGCGTTCTACGCCGGCATGGTCGCGCTCACCGATGCCCTGCGCGCCTACGCGCCGCCGAGCAAGTCGATCGCGATCGGCTGGCCGGACGCCGTCTGGATCGACGGAGGTCTGGTCGGCGGCGGCCGCATGGGGTGGCCTCTCGCGGCCGTTGAGGAGGAGCCGTCGCCGTGGCTGGTGTTCGGCGCGATGATCCGGACGATTGCCATGAATGACGACGAGCCTGGTGTTCATCCGCTCGCCTCGGCGCTCGACCTGGAAGGCTTTGGTGAGGCCGGCGCGGCGCAGATCACAGAGAGCTTTGCCCGGCACCTGATGCTGGCATTCGATGGCTGGCAGGCGGACGGTTTTGACGGCGTCGCGCGCGAATATCTGTCCCGCATGCCGCGCGAGCGGCAGACCGTTCAGCGCATCGATGATCGCGCCGATCTCCTCACGCGCCGGATCGGGATCGGCGCGATCGAGCGTGGCGACCTCGTGCAGGCGCTCGCGACCCCATCCTGGCTCGATCCGGCACTCGGGGGGCCGCGGCTGTGAAGCTCCTGCGCACCATCGCGCTCGATTCCTCCGACACATTCGTGTTTGATGTGGCGGCGGAGCCGGGCGAATGGGCTGTCTCCGGCGTTTTCCGCTTTTGGGATTGCGATGCTGCGAAGCTCGAGGGAAAGGCGCGCGCGGCTTTTCGCGGCGGTTTCCTCGGGGTGCAATCCTGGGGCTGGTCGACGCTGGCGCAGATCGTTCCGGCCACCGAGGACGATTACCGCAGCCTGGTCGATCTCCTTGCCGGGCAACTGGTCGATCGTTTCGGCGCGCCGGATATGGCAACAGCGAAGAGCGCCGCAGAAGAGGAGGTAGCGTTTTCGCAGTCGCTCTGCAGCCATCCGATCAGCTCCCTTGTTGCGGTGCACCGGGCCGTAAGCGACGGCGAGGTTCGCGAGTCCTTCCGCCGACTGCAACTGCGCGAAGGGCAGGGGCACGGCAAGGCGTTCTCGTTCATGGAAATGGAGGACGACATCGAGCCTGACGGCAATCTCAAGCTTGTGGATCTGGGCCGGAGGCCAACCGCCGGATGAACGATTTCTGGATTGCCTGCGGCCATCATCTGCTCGATCGCGACGAGGGCGGTGGGCTCCGCGTTACCGACGAATTCCTCAAGGCCTATTTTGCCCGTCCCGAGCTGATGCCGCCGGAGGATGCGTGTCAGGTCGAACGCCGGCTGCACCGGGAATTGCTCTCCGATCCGCGCCAACCAGTCAGCGCCGGCGAAATCGCCGGTATTGCCGACCCCGACGCCCGGGAGAATTGGCAGTTCGTGCTGGCCTTTCGCGATCTCCTGTTGCGGCATCCGACGCTCGAAGCCGCTTATCTTGCGACGGTGCGCGCAGGCGCGAACGATCTGCCGCCGCTGTTCGTCAATCAGCTCGTGCACGTCATCCTGCGCAATGCGCTCGACGGTTGCGACGATCCTTTCGTGCTGCGCGCGGCCGAACTGTTCTTCCGGGCCCAGCGGATTCTGCCGCATGAGCAGGCCCTGCTGCTCGGCGACGAGGAGATCGTCGGCGGAATTAGCCCAACTCCGGTGCTCTCGCTGATGTCGATGCTAGGCGCCACGACCGACGCGGTGGTCGATGTCTTGAACGCGGAGAATGTTGCTGCCTATTGGCAGCGCAGCGACCAATTCGACATGGCCTTCGACCTCACGGCTGACGGCTTGGGGCCGACTGCCCTGGCGCAGGTGATGAGGCGCTGGCTCTCTCATCTGCTCGGTCTGGACGTCACGATCGAACCGCTGCGCGCACTGCTGGACGCAAAGCTCACCTGGTATGTCGGGCTCGATGCCGACGCCACAAGGCTCGGTGATCGTCTCTGGCACGGCGAGGAGCTCGACGGGCCCAGCGCCGACCGTGTGCTCGCGCTGTTCCGCCTCACCTTTGTCGATTCAGCGCTCGCGCTCGACGATGTCGAGGACGAGCCGGTCTACCTGATCCTGTCGATGTCGGCGGATCAAAAACTGCGCATGAAGCCCCAGAATCTGCTGACAGGCTTGCCGGTCAAACGTCTGGAGATGGTGACATGAGCCCCGCGGCGCTGCCATTGCTGTCGATTCCGGTCGGTGTCGTGGTGGAGCGGCGCAAGGCCGACTCTCCTTGGGTCGATTTCATCTGGCGTGGCGTCGCCATCCTGCCGGACGAGCCCGCCACGAGACCCTGGACCGTGCTTCGCGAGCAGGACGGCACGACGCTGTTCTATGCCGGAAGCGCGACCGTGGATCTTTATCCGTCCGAGACGGCGCGCTATCGCGACAATCTCGCCTCCGGCAGTCCGAGCATCTGGACCGTGCTGTCGCCTTCGGAAGGCGTGTGGCCCTATGTCGTCACGACCGTTACCGCCGATCCCGCGGAAGGCGAGAGCTTTACCGAGGCTGCCGACAATCTCGTCGAGGCGGTGCCGATGCCGGAGGTGCTGCGGGAGGTGATTGAAAGCTTCGTTGTCGAGCACCATGTCGAGCGGGAGTTCGTCAAGCGCACGCGGCGCCGGGCTGACCCCGAGGCGCTCGCCCGGCGCGAACATGAAGGCGGACAGGAATGAGCCAGGAAGAGTTCCTTGCGCGTTGGTCCCGCCGCAAGCGCGAGTCGCGACCGGAGCCGGCTAAGCCTGCCGAGGCGCAGCCCGCGCCGCCGCCCGAGGCCAAGGATGGTGCAAAGGACGTCGCGAAGGACGGCGAGAGCGAGTTCGACCTCTCAAGCCTGCCATCGATCGACGAGATCAACGCTGCGACCGACGTCACCGCGTTCCTGCGCAAGGGTATTCCGCAGGCGTTGAGCCGTGCGGCCCTTCGCCGCGCCTGGGCGGCCGATCCCGCCATTCGCGACTTCATCGGGCTCGCGGAGAATGCGTGGGACTTCAACGATCCGACCGCGATGCCGGGTTTTGGGCCGCTCGATTGCTCTTCGGAGGAACTGGCCGCGCTCGTCGATCGCATCGTCGGCGGGGTGCGTGAGGCAGTCCGATCCCTCCCCGAGGCGTCGATTGAAACTGCGGATTCTTCAGCGCATTTGCATCAAGCCGATTCGACAGCCGTATCCGACGTCGTCGAGCCACCGATCGAGGCGGAATGCCCAGCGATCCCTGCTGCAGCGCAACTGACGGTGGCGGACAGACCTGCGGATCTTGCCGAGCCCGTCAGGCCGCGTACGCACGGTGGTGCACTGCCGCACTGAGCAGCACGACCAAAGACTATAGGCTTGGGCTATGGGCGGGCGATTGACGGTTCGTGGAACCGGGATTACGCTTCTTCCTAGTGCTTTGTTAGAAAAGCAAAAATCAAGCAGACGGGACTCTTGGATGGGAGGTCCACGTGCGTGATGACGGGCTTGATCGTGCGATCGATGCCGCGGGCGGCATCGCCCAGCTTGCGCGCAAAATCGGCATCAGCCAGCCGTCCGTCTCGAACTGGACGCGCGTGCCCGCACAACGGGTGATTGCGGTCGAAACCGCCACCGGCGTTCCTCGCAACGACCTGCGGCCCGACCTCTACAGCGAACAAGCCGTTTCCTCAGAGCTCGTCGATCCCGTCGATGCTGCGCGGGCGCAGGAATACGCGCTGCTGGCAATGCTGCTGTCTGCGCCGCCGTCGCGACGATTGCTCGACCAGCTTTCCATGTTGACGGGCGACACGACGCCGCTCGGGCGCGCGCATGTTGCGCTGGCTGAGGCGGCCTCAAGCGCTGTCGCGGCGAAAGTCGAGCGCGAATATTTCGACCTGTTCGTCGGGCTCGGCCGCGGCGAATTGCTGCCCTACGCCTCCTATTACCTCACTGGCTTCCTCAACGAACGGCCATTGTCGCGCCTGCGTGCGGACCTGGCGGGGCTCGGCATCGAGCGGGTTGCCAACAACTCCGAACCTGAGGATTCCGCCGCCATCCTGTGCGAGATCATGTCGGGCCTTGCCGACGGACGCTTCGGCGTCTCGCCCGATGCCCAGCGCGCCTTCTTCGAAAAACATGTGTCGCCCTGGATGGCGCGGCTGTTCGCCGACATCGAGAGTGCCGGGAACGCCCGTTTCTATCGGGCGGTCGGCGCGCTCGGTCGCACCTTCATCGGGATCGAGACGGAAGCATTCACATTCGCCAACTGATCGACGCGCGTCGGTCCGGGAGAAATGCGATGAGTGAAGAAACCAAAGCCAAGGTCGGACGCCGCGATTTCTTGCGCAAGGTCGGCATCGGTACGGTCGGCGCGGGCGCGACGCTCGCGACGCCGCTGGTCGGCTCCGCGCAAGCGGACAGCGAGAACAACGATGAGAAGCGCAAGGCGCGCTACAAGGAATCCGACCACGTGAAGGCCTATTACCGCGTCAATCGCTACCCGACTTGAGAGGGAGGCCGCCCGTGCTTATCAAGCGAACCCACCAGAATTCCAATCGCCGCGGTTCTGTCGCGAACACCCTTGCAAGCCAGACTACCGGTCTCGATCGCCGTACCTTCCTGCGCCGGTCCGGTCTTGCGGGTGGCGCGCTCGCAGCCCTCGGCACCCTGCCGGTTTCAGGCGTGCGCAAGGCGGAAGCGGCCGTGGCGGGTCCGCTGACCGCCGGCGCCGCCGTCAAGAAGAGCATCTGCACGCATTGCTCGGTCGGATGCACCGTGACCGCGGAGGTATTGAACGGGGTTTGGATTGGCCAGGAGCCGAGCTGGGAGTCCCCCATCAATCGCGGATCTCATTGCGCGAAGGGCGCTTCGGTGCGCGAGCTGGTGCACAGCGAGCGGCGTCTGCGCTATCCGATGAAGCTCGTGAATGGGCAATGGACGCGCGTCTCCTGGGACACCGCGATCAACGAGATCGGCGACAAGATCTTCGAGGTTCGCGAAAAATCGGGGCCGGATTCCGTCTATTGGCTCGGCTCGGCCAAGATGACCAATGAAGGCTCGTATCTGTTCCGCAAACTCGGGGCGTTCTGGGGCACCAACAACACCGATCATCAGGCACGCATCTGCCATTCCACCACCGTCACCGGCGTCGCCAACACCTGGGGCTACGGCGCGATGACGAACAGCTACAACGATATTCGCAATGCCAAGACCCAGATGATCATGGGTGGCAATCCGGCCGAGGCGCATCCGGTTTCGTTGCAGCATTTGCTCGAGGGCAAGGAGCTGCAAAAGGCCAACTTCATCGTCATCGACCCGCGCATGACGCGCACCGCCGCGCACGCGACGGAATACGTGCGGATGCGTCCGGGTACCGACATTCCCGTGCTCTATGGCATCATGTGGCACATCCTCCAGAACGGTTGGGAGGACAAGGAATTCATCAAGCAACGCGTCTACGGCTTCGACGATCTCCGCAAGGAAGTGGAGAAATGGAATCCGCAAGAGGTCGAGCGCGTCACCGGCATTCCCGGCGAACAGCTCAAGCGGGTGGCTAAGATGTTCGCCACCGAGAAGCCGTCGACGCTGATCTGGGCCATGGGCCAGACCCAGAAGACCGTCGGCACCGCCAATGTGCGGGCGAGCTGCATCCTGCTGCTCATGACCGGCAATGTCGGCGGACCGGGCATGGGCGCCAACATCTTCCGCGGCCACGATAACGTGCAGGGCGCGACCGATGTCGGGCTCGATATCGTGACGCTGCCGTTCTACTACGGCCTTGCAGAAGGCGCCTGGAAGCACTGGTCGCGGGTCTGGGAAGTCGACTACGAGTTCCTGAAGTCGCGCTTTGATTCCAAGCAGATCATGGAAACTCCTGGCATTCCGCTGACCCGCTGGTTCGAGGCGGTGACGCTGCCGAAAGATCAAGTCGCTCAGAAGGACAACGTGCGGGCCGTGTTCGTTCAGGGACACGCCAGCAACAGCATCACCCGCATTCCGGAGTCTCTCAAGGGCCTGAAGGCGCTGGACCTGCTTGTCATTGCCGACCCGCATCCCACGACCTGGGCGTCGCTGGCGGTGGAGGCTGGCCGCAAGGACGGCATCTACATTCTTCCGGTGGCCACGCAATTCGAGTGCAAGGGATCTCGCGTCGCCTCGAACCGCTCGCTGCAATGGGGCGAGCAGATCGTGAAGCCGATATTCGAATCCAAGGATGATCTCGAGGTCATCTATCTCATGGCCAAGAAGCTCGGCTTCGCCGACCAGATGTTCAAGAAGATCAAGGTCGAGAACAACCTGCCTGAAGCAGAAGACGTGCTGCGCGAGATGAACCGCGGCAGCTGGTCGACCGGCTATTGCGGCCAGTCGCCGGAGCGGCTCAAGGCGCACATGAAGAACCAGGCAAAGTTCGACATGCTGACGATGCGCGCGCCGAAGGACGATCCCGAAGTCGGTGGCGATTATTACGGCCTGCCGTGGCCGTGCTGGGGCTCGCCGGAAGTCAGGCATCCCGGCACGCCGCTGCTCTACAACACCAATCTCGCGGTGATGGACGGCGGCGGCACGTTCCGACCACGCTTCGGTATCGAGCGCGAGGAGAAGCTGCCGGACGGAACCACGCGCAAGGTCAGCATGCTGGCCGACAAATCCTATTCCAAGGATTCCGAGATCCAGGACGGCTATCCCGAATTCACGCTGGCGAGCCTGAAGAAGCTCGGCTGGGACACCGATCTCACCGAAACGGAGATGGCCACGATCATGAAGGTCAATCCGACCAATCCGGATTCGGTGTCGTGGTCGCTCGATCTCTCAGGGGGCATCCAGCGGGTCGCGCTCAAGCACGGCTGCGTGCCTTATGGCAATGGCAAGGCTCGCATGAACGCATTCGGCCTGCCTGATCCGATTCCGGTCCATCGCGAGCCGATCTACACGCCACGCGTCGACCTCGTCGAGAAATATCCGACGCTGCCCGATGCCAAGCAGTTCCGCATGCCCAATATCGGCTTCTCGGTGCAGAAGGCTGCCGTGGAAAAGGGGATTGCCAAGCAGTTCCCACTCATCCTCTCCTCGGGCCGTCTGGTCGAGTATGAGGGCGGTGGCGAGGAGACGCGGACCAATCCGTGGCTTGCCGAACTGCAGCAGGACATGTTCATCGAGATCAATCCGGCCGATGCTGCCGATCGCGGTGTCAAGGATGGCGGCTGGGTCTGGGTCACGGGCGCCGAGAACAATTCCAGGGCGAGGATGAAGGCGCTCGTCACCGAGCGCGTCGGCAAGGGCGTCGCCTGGATGCCTTTCCATTTCGGAGGCTGGCTGGGAGGCAAGGATCTTCGCAGCGCCTACCCGAAAGGGACCGATCCGATCGTTCTTGGCGAAAGCGCGAACACCATCACCACCTACGGATACGATCCCGCGACCGGCATGCAGGAGCCCAAGGTCACGCTTTGCCAGATCGCGGCGGCATAAGGAGCAACGACGATGGCACGTATGAAATTCCTCTGCGACGCCGACCGTTGCATCGAATGCAATGCCTGCGTCACCGCTTGCAAGAACGAGCATGAGGTGCCCTGGGGCATCAACCGGCGCCGCGTGGTCACCATCAATGACGGCAAGCCGGGCGAGCGCTCGATCTCGATGGCCTGCATGCATTGCACCGACGCGCCCTGCGCGGCGGTGTGCCCGGTGAACTGCTTCTACACCACCGCCGATGGCGTGGTGCTGCATTCCAAGGATCTCTGCATCGGCTGCGGGTATTGCTTCTACGCTTGTCCGTTCGGCGCGCCGCAATATCCGAAGGTCGGAAACTTCGGCTCGCGCGGCAAGATGGACAAATGCACCTACTGCGCCGGCGGCCCGGAGGCCGACGGAAGCAAGGAGGAATACGAGAAGTACGGCGCGAACCGCCTCGCCGAGGGCAAGCTGCCGCTGTGTGCCGAAATGTGCTCGACCAAGTCGTTGCTTGCGGGCGACGGCGAGATCATCGCCCAGATCTACAAGGAGCGCGTCTTGAAGCGCGGCTACGGCTCGGGCGCGTGGGGCTGGAAGACCGCGTATCGCGAGACGATCGAGTCCTGAAATGGACAACCGAAGGGCGCACAACACCGGGAGGACGTGATGGCGTCAATTGAAAGGATCATTCGCCTGGCTTTCGGCGCGTGCGCGCTGCTCCTCTTGGTCATGGCGGCGCCCGCAACTGCTCAGCAGGTCAATCCGACCGCGAGTGCGGTCAAGGAGCAGCAGCTTTTGCAGGAGCTCAACCGGATCCAGGGGCGCGTCAGCATTCCCGATCAGCGGTCGGGCGTTCTCGAGCAGCCGCAGGGGCGGGAATGGCGTGAGTTCCGCAACGTGACATTGCGCTGGGTCGGGGGCGTTGCCATCCTTGGCATGATCGCGATCATCGTGATCTTCTATCTCTCCGTCGGGATGGTACGTCTCGAAGCCGGACGGTCGGGCCGCACCATCGTGCGCTTCAACATGTTTGAACGCTTCGTGCACTGGATGACCGCGAGTTGCTTCATTGTCCTGGCCATTTCCGGGCTGAACATCACGTTCGGCCGGCCATTGCTGCTGCCGCTGATCGGCTTCGAAGCTTTCTCCGAATGGTCGCAATGGGCCAAGTACGCCCACAACTATCTGAGCTTCCCCTTCACCATCGGCGTCGTCCTGATCTTCCTGATGTGGATCGGCGGCAATATCCCGAACAAGGTGGATGTCGATTGGGCGAGGCGCGGCGGCGGCCTGATCGGTCACGATCATCCGCCGGCCTATCGCTTCAATGCCGGCCAGAAGATGATCTACTGGATCGTCGTGATCGGCGGCGGCTTGGTTGCAATCACCGGATACGCGCTCATGTTCCCGTTCTATATGACCGGGATCGAGGCCATGCAGATGGCCCAGATCGTCCACTCCATTGTGGCCGTACTGTTTGTCGCGGCGATGATCGGGCACATCTATATTGGCACGATCGGAATGGAAGGTGCGTTCGAGGCGATGGGCTCAGGCGAGGTCGACGTTAACTGGGCGCGCGAGCACCATAGCCTCTGGTTCGACCAGGAGACGGCGCGAGCGGGGCCCGACGACGGACAGTCACGACCCGCAACCGAGGCGGCAGAGTAAGACGGACAGCCGCGAAAGCGGGTGGTTCGCTCTATTGCGCCGGTTCTTTCGCAAACAAGATCGAACGGTCTTGCATCTCCTGTTCAGGGAGCTTGTTCGCCTGACCTGTCTGCAATTCTTGGATGGATGGCATGCCTTTCTGATCGAACAGTGCGTGCGATCTGAGCATGCTGCTGGCCGCTCCGGCGAGAAGCAAGGCTGCAATGAGCGAGAGCATGAGGCGTTTCATGCGCATCTCCGTCTGCCATGTCCACCCAGCATGACGGATACACGTATATTGTCTTGCGCAATGTGAGCCACTTCACAGCTAGCGGTTCCGAAGTCATCGACGCGTCTCGTCCAACGAAGCCGGAAGTACGAAGCGAGGAAACGGGAAGAGCTGGATCAGACTCGCACGAATACGTTCGGCGCTGTCTGTTGTGATGCGGCTTTGGTCGTGACGAGAGCCGGAATCGGGGTTCAAGCCTGCGATGTATGCCGCTGTGCAAGTGGCCGTATGGCCTCGCTCTCGTGGGCGCGATGTGGGCACCGGTAGACCCCAAAGGATCCATCGAAGGCAATTGGCGCCTGTCGAAGGCGGGCTAGAGAGGACACGGCACGCTTGCGGCGAACAGGCGTTGCGCATCCATGCTGGTCTTTGATTCAGCCAGCATGGTGATCAGAAATGCACTAACTTGGGAATCGTTCGCGTGCGATATCTCGTTGCTCGTGGCTTTCGCGCACGCGACGCCGATGGTCGTCTGTGTCCCGAGCGCCGTGCTTCCGCCCTTCGTACTCTCTCCCGGAGCCGCTTCAATTGAGCGAGCAGGTTAACGAGCTCGATCGCTGTATGATGCAGAACAGCCAGGCTGCAAACCCCAGTACTCACTATTACACCCCAACAGGCCTTGCCGAATTCGTGACGGGAAGACCGAATTTGTGACGACGTGGCAATAATTTCTAAGCAATGGATCCCGGAGTCGTCCGTTCGCTTTACGACGATACGCAGAAATATTTTCGAGCACTCTAGTGCATTGCATCAAAATGCTTGCATCGGGAAAGGGAGTTTGGACGCGCGCTTTTTGAAATGGCCTTGGCATTACATCAGCGCGAAGGAGCCGCACGAAGGATATCCACCGTCCGGACGATTGATTCTTCGACCCAGGCCTCGCGGGCGAACCAGTTGTGATTGGCCTCACAGATTGGGCAAAGAGTATTGCCGAAAAACACGATGCTCCGCAGGAAAGTCTCGCGATCGGATTTGATGCCGGTAGGAATCGCGCGACCCGTTTGCGGACACTCGACCATGACCATACCCATGTGACCCTCCCAGAAACTACTGCTGAAAAAGGGGCCGGTCGGCTGGAGTGCGCTCTCGTCGGTGCGGGTTACTTGGGGGGGGCATCGCACCTGGGGTCGTTGTCGAGCAAAGGGCAGCTTGCTCGTGACGACGCTTCTCCAACCGACCGGATTCCTGCTTGGCGAATTCTCGGGATACCGCCGGCTTAGCCGGCAGGCCTATGAAATGAGGCTTTCGGCTTCAACCGAAGGCTTCTGGGAGGCCCTCACAATTAGCATGTCCAAATCCCTGCGGCTTCGTGCCAAATATTCTGCTAAATATCTTCCTCTTGACGGACAGATCGGCCAACCGGATCACTGGTCTCACTCCCCCTCACGCAACTCGTTAACATTATCTTTTCGCATTTAATGCGCAATTAAATTCGTGTTGTCGGTCCGGTTTGCGACTCTCGGTCGATTTATTTTGTGGGCTGTCGCGGCGGGGTATCGTCATCGAAAAGGTCGGGCCCTTCGCACGCTCGGCCCATCCCTCACTACCTGCCATCAGTCCGGTGCGCGCCGCCAATTAGCTTTGGTAACGGGTGGTCAGGTTCGGTTCAAATATGAAATAAATTTTGATTATATGGCACTGTTGTAAATATCGTTGTTAATTGCTGCCGATCACGTAAGCTAAGCTCGTCCAGGTTTCGTTCGGCTGGAGGAGACAATGTGGGATTTAACTCTTGGCGAGTACGATTTCGCCCCCGATGCGCCGCAGTTGGCCCAGATGCGCGCGGATTTGATAGGCATTGGCGAGAAGGAGCGCATTCTGCGAGAACGCAGTGCCGATCGCGAAGCCTATCGGTACCTCCTGGATGCTCATCGGTTGAGCGCGAGCGCACTTTCTTTGAGAGCAGGTGTTGAACATTTCTCCGGAGGGAGGGGGTAGGGCGGCCAGCTGTGGCATGACGGACCGGATTGTCGCTTCGAAACGAGGCCGATTGGGTCACTTGTGCCCGGCAGACGGGAATTGCTGCGCCGCGGATGGTTCGGATTGACTTCGTGAGCTGCCGAGGCCGCGACGATAGCATCCCAGGCGCTGTCGTCGCTTCGTCGGTACAGCGAGGCAGATGTCTTCACATTGGTTGGAGCCGTGCTGGAAAGATCGTCGGCAGAGATGGTGTTGAGACCGGCTTCGGACGCAGTGTTCGCACTGCTGGACGGTCGATCAGTGCTCTTCAGCGGAGCAGGGCAGAAGATCTTTGAACTGGACCGAATAGGGGCATTCATCTGGTGTAAGCTGGCGCAAGGCGCCTCTCTGGAAGACGCCTGTAAGGGGCTTGGGACGCTAGGCGTTGACGAGCACACGGCGCGCCAGTTCACGCGACAGGTCGTAGATGCCTGGATCGATCGAGCGTTGCTCGAGGTCGACTGGCAAATGCGGACCGATTGTGCCTTCTCGGCGGTACTGGGCCGGCACCGAATAGGGGTCCGAGCTGCAAATCGGGACCTGTTGGGGCGGCTGTGCTCGCTGTTTTGTGTTTCAGACCAGAGCGCCGGCGGCGATGACGACATTGCGATCGAGGCAATGATGCTGGACGAGCAAGTGATCTTGCGCGGAGAGGATTCCAGCATCTCCAGATGTCAAGTCGAGGCTCTGGCCCCAACGATCAAAGCTCACATCACCGAGCGGCTTATTCGAAGCGATCGCTGGACCTTCTCCCTTCATGCCGCTTCTCTTGTGAAGGACGGTATGGGCCTGTTGTTGTGCGGCCAACCGGGAGCTGGAAAGTCTACCCTCTCATTGCAGCTGGTGGATGCCGGACTTCGGTACGCCGGCGATGACGTTGCGCTGGTTGGCGCGGACGGAGCGATCTGCGGCATCCCGTTTGCACTCACCCTCAAGGAGGGATCGTGGGATTTGCTCTCGCGACTACATGGCGGCCGGTACGATGCGACGCATTGCCGCTCCGACGGCGTTCTGGTGCGATACGTACCCATTGCGGATGCGTACCGCCAGAGCTTTTCCGCAAGCTGGATTATCTTCTTGAACCGTGTCGCGAGCGGTCCGGCCGAACTAACCGCGATAGATCGACTGGATTCGATGAAGCGGCTCATCGATAACGCGTTTGCTGCTGACGGAAGACTTTCGCAGGCCGGCTTTTTCGCCTTGAAGCGGATCATCGCGGGCGCGCGCTCGCTTCAACTCACCTATTGCGAGGCCGCGGAGGCTCGGCGCGTGCTTATGGATCTATGCAATGGCAAGGCATAGCGCGGCGCTGACGAGCCTCTGCAATTGCCTGCGAGGCATGCCACCTGTCGATGTCGAGTGGACGTCCGTAATCGCGCTCGCAAATCAGACACTGACGACGCCGGCGCTCATCGATTTTGTCGACAAATTTGCACCGATCCTTTCGGAGGACGTCTGCGGATATATTCGCCAGATCCACCGCCGGAACGTGCTGCGGAACAATCGGCTCGTCGCTCAACTCGAAGAAGCCGTCATTGCGATGAACGACCTGGGAATTACGCCAATCATGCTCAAGGGGGCATCGACACTGGTGACCGCGCCCGAGGAGCGACGAGGCGTTCGGCTAATGTCTGACCTGGATATTATGGTTATGCCGGACGACGCCAGATTGGCGGTCTCCGCCCTATGCGCAATTGGCTACGATGTAGACTATGAGACCCCTCCTGAAAGCCCTAGATGGCATGTCGAGCTAAATCGCTCGCAGGATGTCGGGACCATCGACCTGCAGCGGGCAGCTCCAGGTCCTGCGTACCTCTACCAGAGCTTCGGGCACCCGCTGAACCATTGTGTGCCGGCGCCGCTGGGGCGCGGACGCGTGTATATCCCCGCGCCCACCTACCGGGCGCTCATGTTGATCATCCATGATCAATTTCAAGACTACGGTTATTGGCTGGGCGATCTCGATCTGCGGCACCTTGTGGAATTGCGCGATATGAGCAATTCTGCTGAGGGCCTGGATTGGAAAGAGCTTGCCTCTCTTGTGTCAGGCGAATTGATGAAGAACGCGGTTGAAACTCAGCTGTTCGCTCTTTCTGAGTTGCTTGGCGTCGAGATTCCGCAAGAGTTGCGCTCTCGGCTGATTCCCCGTCTGCAGTTCATGCGACAGTTGATGCAAGCACGATTTCCGGCCACACGCGTGCCCTTCCTCGCAATGATGATGCTGGATCTCGGAAACTACCGGAAGATGGCGAATGACACCATCCAACCCACTGCGCGCCGGCGTGGATTGTGGTCTCTTCCGAGGATGGGAACCCTGCAGTTTCTGTTGAAGGCGGCCGTCGCGGTGCGCGCAGGGAAGGCCTAAAATCACAAGCTTCTCCGTAAAGGCGGCAGCTCCGAAGCGAACGCTTTCAATTGGCCGCGTTCCGAGCGGCTGCCAGCTTCCGTGGATCAAACGATTTCGCGCATGCGGGATTTGCAGTGGCAGGGCAATCAATGCCCCTGACCACCAGCATTCTGGTCGGAGGCTTCACCGTTCTCGTGAATCCTGAACTCCTCCAATGTGTGCCCTGATTGTAGTGCGGCGACCAGCCAGCGCGGCTGTTTGCCACGTCCAGACCAAGTCTCTGTCGGTTTGAGAGGGTTGAAGTATTTCGGTACGACCTTTGGGTATTTGCGGCGGGGAGGCTGGCCTAGGCCCATCTCTGCCGCCCCGCTCTCGGGCTCACCGACCTGTTCCGGTTGATTGAGTTGCGCTAGGCGCTTCTCCAACTCCCGCTTTTCGGCCGTGATCTTTTCAGCAAGAATCTTTGTTAGCTCCTCGTGGAGGAGCCAAAGTTCCTCAAAATCCATGGTTTCGAGATCTTGCCTGCGCATACGATTCTGGTCACCGTTCGACCCACGCCCCGACTATCTTGTCATCTCCACGCCGAGTATCGTTTCCGAGCGCCAAATCTGGGGATAGATCCAAGGCTGGTTTTTCAAATTAGCGTGACGATAAATAAATAATATATTATTTAATATTTATTGCGAGGATTATTTTCGTTATTTTTAATGCCCCGAAGAAAGGGGTCGGATGTTATCGATTGCCCTCTGGGCGCCTTCAGGAGGCCATCAGCCGGTTCATCGCTCCCGCGGCTGAATAGACTGATAGCCAGGCTTTGAAGCCACAAATCCAGCTGCGATGGCTCGCCCTCAGGCGTATTGCAGTCCCTCAGCATCCCGGATGCCGCGGGTCCATGGTCGCATTTCAGTAAGAGCGAAGCAGCGCGGCCCGCGTGCCGGATATGTTTTTCGAGGGCGCGGCATGGGAGGTCGATCCCACGCCCGACCTACCGTGTCATTCTTCACTTGAGTCGAGACGTCGGTGCACGCAAGGCGCGTAATGTTACTTCGGCCGCTATTAAATTCAGCGGATAAGTTCATTTTTTTGTCTTGATCAGAACCGGCGGCGCAGTTATGTGGAGCACGAACCTGCCGTTCGGTTCCACATATTTTTGAATAAGCTGATCACTTGGTTCTTGATTACCCGGCCGGGACAATATTAAATGGGCGCAACTACAGGATGCTAGCATGTCGACCAAGAAGCTCGAACTAGAAGCGATGTCTCTCGACGATCTATGGTCGCTTCATGAGGAAATTAGCGGCATTTTGTCGGATCGGATTAAGGCCGAGAAGCAGGAACTCGAGAAACGCCTAGCGGTTCTCGGCGGAGGGATGGCTGTGTTGGCCGAAGCAGGCGGGCCGGGCGTCTCGCCGACCGGCAAGCAGAGGCGCAAATATCCGCGCGTGCTGCCGAAATATCGCAATCCCCAGACTTCCGAAACCTGGTCAGGGCGTGGCAAGCGGCCGCGGTGGTTGGTTGCTGCCATGAAATCCGGCCGTCGGATCGAAGAGTTTCGCATAGGGGCAGCGGCTCCGAAGCTCCGGCAGCGGGCGTGAAACCTCGCTGCGCCAGCGGGGTTGCGGAGTCTGGAGCTTTGGGCGGGGATCAACCCTAGTAGGCGTTGCGGCCCCGCAAGACCTCCATCGGAGTTTGCAACACGATTGCGAGATCCAGCCGAAGACTCCAATTGTCGATGTACCAGAGATCGTACTGTACACGTGCTTCGATCATGGACGCTGTGGGTGTTGCACCGCGGCAGCCGTGGATCTGGGCCCATCCAGTCAATCCTGGCCTGACCCTGCGGCGAAACGCGTAGTTTCGCACGAGCTTGTCAAATTCCCCGTCGTGGGCCAAGGCATGGGGACGCGGACCCACCAGCGACATGCTGCCGTCAAGAACATTTAGCAGCTGTGGCAGTTCATCGAAGCTTGACCGCCGTAGCCATTTGCCGACGCGGGTGACACGTCGATCGGCGTGGTGGGCCTGAAGGATCACGGGCCCGTCCTCGAGCACATGCATGGTCCGGAACTTGCGGATCAAGAAGGTCCGGCCGTTGAAGCCACAGCGCTTCTGCCGAAAGAATACAGGGCCCGGAGA
Source organism: Bradyrhizobium sp. IAR9 (assembly GCF_013408065.1). Lineage (NCBI taxonomy): Bacteria > Pseudomonadati > Pseudomonadota > Alphaproteobacteria > Hyphomicrobiales > Nitrobacteraceae > Bradyrhizobium > Bradyrhizobium sp. IAR9. Next base: position 969,418 of record NZ_JACBZW010000001.1, on the reverse strand, counting down.
ATCCAGTTTGATCGCGACTGCGGCCAACGCAAGCAGCGGCGCAAGTATCGCCAGCGCGAGTCCCGCGCCAATAATATCAATCATCCGCTTCGTCGCGCATTCCAGCGGTGTGAGGGGGCCGGGCTGAAGTTCTACACAAACGGCGCTTCCAAGACTTCGCGTATGATGTCGAAGCAATTCGGATGGTGTGCCGACCGGCACAAACATGATCGGGAACGGCAATACCCGTAAATCGGCAATGAGGGCCCGAAGTTCGTGCCATCGTTCCGGCTTAGCTTCCACCACCACCTGCTCAAGCTGGCAACTGCGAATGTAATCGATCACGCGGGCGGTGAGCCGCCTTCGACAGACAGGACCAAAGCCCATTGGAGGCAAGCTGAACCGTCCCTTGACGCAATAACCGTGCATGGCGAGCGCTTCAGACAGCCCCGCGTTCTTCGATAGTGGTTGATCGCTGATCAGAACAATATTTGTCTCGGCGAACTTTCTGCCGCTGAGTCCCCTTCCGAGAAGCGCCTTGACCCCCCACCGCTCGGCCATAAGCAAGCCGAGGCCCAAGACGGCGAAAAGCGGGGCTGCTTGCTGAGAAGACTCCGGGCGAACCGCAAAGCCGGACACGGCCCAGATGAAGAGCAACAACGACGTCCAAGCCATACAGACGACGCGTATTTGGTTTCGGAGGGCGAGGAGCTCAACTGGCTGATAAAGGCCCTGGGTCTTCAGCACGCAAACGAGATAAGCCGCGCTTACTAGCGCCAGGCCAGTTGCAGCGCCCAAGTCGCCTGCGGCCTGTCCATTTTTAGCCTGATGCAGCAATGTGGAAGCGACGCTCGCAAACAAAATGGTCGCAATATCCGCGCAGAGCGCCACGTATTCAACCGAGTCATAACGGAGGGGCCATTTGTGCTGGCGGGACACAGCCGGCCCGGGACTGACACGATCCGTAACCTCCCGATCGGGAAAATGTCGGTTCACGAAGTTCATTTCTCGGGCACCAGCGAGTTAATATTTAATATATTATTAATTAACTGAATTTATCAAGAAAAAAATACCGACCTTGGCTATCTAGCATTCCGTGCCGCCCGGAGGGTTTATCGAGATCCCTGTCGGGAGTTCCGCGCGTGTATCTTGTCGAGGTACGACGGATCCAGCTCCGAAATCAGGCTCTCGAGATAGACCTTTCCGTCGGCCGAAGCCGACCGGTATGCGGCCGCAAGCACCGGGCTCACGATAGGCTGATGCGTAACGACGATGCTGACGTCTCGTTTGATCAAGTCACGGAACTCGAAGTCCCGTAGCACTGCATCTGTAGCGAGTGCGATGGACAGCCTCAACGGAAGCAGATCCAACTCGTTGGGCGCGGTGTACCACGACATCTTGAGCATCGCTGCCGTGCTAGACTCAGCCAAATTGTGCTTCGATGCCGCCGCGAGCAAGAGCCAAATGTCGCCGCGGAGGGGCGAAGAGCGCAATGCACGAGCAAACGCTTTTGAAGCCGCTGGAGAATCTGTCTTTTGCTCGTCCGCAGCTGGTGCCGAATCCCAGCCGGATCTCGCTTCTCCTCGGAGAGATAAGTCTTCACGTGCTGCCGCAACTGAAACCGGTTTCGAGATCCCGTACGGCCATGGCGCTATTGTCGATAGGGCTGTCGACAAAGAAGATTGACCACCGAGATACCACTCCGGAGGGACCGTCCACACTGCCTGCATGATCAGCGCGATTCCAAGCAGCATCAGGGCAGCGCGGGGCCAAATCGCGTTCAATGACGACGCGAACTTTGGAAGCGGCGCCGGGGCCGGACCGGCCATCCGCTCCGAAGGCGCCTTCCATTCCGCGGATATGGCGTCTCGGCCCGCGCCGGGGAGGCTTTGAGCGAACGCCAGTCCAAAAAGCGCAGCGACCAAAAGCGACGCGCCCAAACCCAGAATTCCGTGATCGGCAAAGGCTAGTATCGTTAGCGCTATCGAAGCGCCCGCGCCCAGGGCCGGGTACACGTAATCGTAAGCTCGAGAAAGGGAACGCCTGACCAGAGTACAGGCGCCGAGCATCGCTATAATCACGAGGCCGCAAAGGAAGGCCCAGCCCATATCTATGACAATGGCTGCGGCGGCGGTTGGTCTTTCTCGTGTCGCGCCGGTTCCAACGTCGCGATAAATCGGCAAGAGGACCGCCGAAGCGCCCGCACCGGATCCTGCCGGCGCGACGTCTTGCAGCATCCGTTCTGTCGCGATCTGGCTGCTCGTTGACAAGGCGATCGTCAGATCGGTGTTCGTTTTGAACGGAATGACCGTGATGCTGGCAATAGAGAATATTGCGGCTGTTGCGAAAATGCCGGCGGTACCCCACAAGCCCAAGAACCACCTGCGAATAGCGAATACCGATAGCAAGATTCCTGATCCGAGGAGGGCAGAAACGATGGCGGTGGAGTTGGCCCGGCTGAGCAGCGCGGCCAGGCAGAGGATCATTGCGATGATCGCCGCGAACAGAGCCGGGAGCGGGGCTGGCGCGATTGTTCCGGGCCGACTGTGCCGTCGTAGCTGATCGAGCGCTCGTATTGCCGTCGCACAGGAAAGCAAGACGCCGAGCACAGCGACGGTTGAGCCATCGGGCCCGGCGATACCAGTTGTTTCCTTACGGAACCACATAGCAGTGGCGATCGTGGCTATCGACAGGAGAATATGAAGGACTTGCGCCGCGCGGTATCGATCAAGCGCGATGACCGCGGTGAGGAGGGCCGCGGCGAGCACTGCACAATACTGCGAGAGCGAGACCATAGTCGCCCTGGTATCGACCGTGACTATTTCGGCGAGCGACTCGTTCAGGGCGGCCGATGCAGTGGCCCAAATGGGATTGCCGAATGTGCCCATGGGCATCGGCACTGCCTGTAACGCCATCCAGAGCGCCGGAGCCACGAGTACAGCGACGAGACCGGGCCGGAGCAGCTTGGAGAGCCCGAGGGAGGTGGACGATGGAAAGATCGCTACGACCAGCGCGGCCGTTGCAAGTACGAAGGATGCCAACACCCAGCTTTGCAGGCTTTCCGGCATCGCGAGCGCCGCGGTAATCGCCACGAACGCGGCCAACATGACAAGGCGGATAATCATGTGAACCTCATCGTGGTGCGGCCACTCCGCCGATCCACCGGCCGGAGAACGCGGAGGCCGCTACGAGACAGCCTCAAGAGCCGGAAAGTCCATAACGGATGTAGTGGCTGTCATGATAATAGTAGCTCCGATGACCGTCATATCGAGCCATTGCCTTGGTATCGGTTTTGCTGAGCACTGCCCCAATGAGCGACTCGTGAATGTTGGGTGCTGTGTGCAGCGCGTGCTGCACGACATCTATTTTGGTACGGCCCCATTCAACGACCAGAATGTAGCAGTCGATGAGAGATGAAGTGGCTCGGACATCAACCAACGGGGTCAGGGGAGGAAGGTCGACGATGACGTAGTCATAGTCAGCTCGCAAACGGTCGAACAGCTTGCTTATCGCGTCCGCGCAAAGAATTTCGCTGGTGTGAAGCAGGGGTCCCCGCCGCACGGCGGGCAAAAATGCAAGGTTGGTTGTCGGATCCCGCCAAATGGCGTCCGCCAGAGACCGGGTGCCGTTTGCAACTTCGATGATTCCGCTGACAGCCTTGGGCGCAAAGATAGCTGTTAGTGAGGGATTCCTGAGGTCGCAGTCGACGATGATGGCTCTCTTGCCGGTGTGCCCGATCAATTGCGCGAGCGAGGCCGCAATCGTGGTCTTCCCCTCATTCGGCAGGGCCGAGGTAATACCGATGACCTGGGAGGAGATTTTCGCCGGATTGTGGTCGATGGCCAGCTTGATAGAACGAATTGCCTCCGTATATCGAGATAGTGGCATCCCGACCACGGTCCGGTGAATTGCGGTTGGAGACGAAACTATCCGCTGCTGGTTATCATCATCGGTTTTCAGGAGCCGAACTGACGGCTTCGGAGACTTGCGGGCGGGTAACAACGGGACCATAGATAGGCAAGGCAATTCCAACACAGTTTCCAGTTGGGAGGAGGTACGAAAGACGCGGTCCATGAGGTCTCTGAGGAGCGCCAAGCCGATGCCCACTCCAAGACCGCCAAGGATGCCCAGCGCCAGTACCAGCCTTGTCTTTGGCTTGCTTTTGCTTGGCGGCGGCGAAGCGGGAAAAAGGACCCGCGTTTCTGAGACAGGAAATGTCTCCTGCTGTGCGGAGCCCATGTAACGCTGCAAGAAGGTCTCGTACAGGCTACGCAAGCCCTTCGCCCGGCTATCTAGATCCTTGATAGTCAACTCGGCAGAATTAACTGAACGAGACTGCGAAACGGCCTTGGACAGCTGCTTTTCGACTTCTTCCTGGCGCTGTTTGGCGAGTTCGAACTCGCTTCGGCTGACTTCGGCAAGTCTCCTGACTTCGTCGAAAATGGAGACACGAAATTCTCGCGCGCGATTCCGGACATTGACGACTGCCAAGTGGTCGCGACCGACCCTGGCGGACAACTCGGCCTCGCGTCTCATGAGTTCTAGATACTGCTGGCGCAGCCCCGTGATGATCTGACTGTTCAGCGCATCGGCCCCGACGGCATCCAGATTGGCCATCGAGGCCGGATTTTTCGGATCGGACGAGGTAAGGAGAGTTTGATAGCGAGCCAATTTGGCCGTGGCTTCAGAGGTCTGGGCGCGTGCGGCAGCCAATCGATTGTTGATCTCCGTGATCTGCTGCTCGTCGATGGGCTTTCCATCCAGAGAAACAATATTGTTCTGGGCCTTGTAGACGTCGACGGCCCGTTGTGCAGTGAGGGCCTGGTCACCAAGGTCGCGCAGCCTCTCCTGCAGCCAGCTTGTTGCCCTGCGATTTGCGTCGAACTTTGCGTTGAGCTGGTCCGCAACATAGGCCTTGGCTACGGCGTTGACGATCTCCGCGGCCCGAACCGCGTTGCTCGAATTGAAACTGATCTCAATGATGTTGCTGTACCCGATACGTCCAGCTGAAAGTCGGCCGAGAAATGCGTCTACCATGGCGTCCGATGGTTCGCCCTGCGTATCCGAGGGCCCTTCTTTCTTCGGTCCATTCGAGGCGAATGATCGGATTCGCTGCCAGAGCGACTGTAGAGATGGCCCCGATGCCTTAAAGTCCGGATCGTCCGTCAGTTTCAACTGGTCGATCACCGCAACCGCAATTGCCCTTGATCTCAGGAGCTGAAGCTGGGTCTCGATCTGACCGAGATCGTATGCCGGCTCGGCGACGAGCGATTGCTGCTGGACAAACTGGGGCCTTGGATTGGCTAACAGGATCTGAACCTGCGCCGTATAGGTTGGAGATACCAGCCGGAGATAGAGCACGCTGGCCGCAGTGATGAGTCCAGCAGTGACAAGGATCACGAGATATTGGCGTCGCAGAAGCCCGATAGCGAAATTGATGACGTCGTTGATCCCTCCGCTGTCTGCCTGGACGGGTTGAGCAAGCCCGTTCACCGCCAGCCGTAGTTTATCCGTGTGTTGAAGATTGTTCTGGAGCATCACGTACCTATCCGACTGAGCCACGTTGAGGCCGCCCGCCCGCAGACCAGCGTTCAAGAAGGACGTACCAAGCGGCGAGGGATTATATACCTTATAAAAATCCGCTTGCCAAATTAAATGAATCATATATTAATTGAAGCGAGATCGAAAATCAATTAGCGCGTCATTTTTGGGTCAAATCGTGGGAAAACAGTATTATATTTCCGTCACTTAAGGTCCGTGCAGTGTTTTCATCAAAAATAATGCGATGGTTAGGGGCCGGTTTGGCCTGGCAAAGAATTAATTCCATCGGGGATTATGCCCTCCGCATGGAAACCCGATTCTGAAGTGAGGGCCGGCAGGAGTACCTAATGCTGGAACTGCGATCCTTGGCGATCCCTGATGTCAAAGTAGTTCGAACAGATCGGTTTGCCGACGGCCGCGGCTACTTCTGTGAGACCTTCCAGCGATCGGCCTTTGCCGAAAAGGGTATCCTCCACGACTTCCTGCAGGACAATCAGTCCAGCTCAGACCGGATCGGCACGGTACGTGGCCTGCACTTCCAGCGACCGCCCTTCGCCCAGGCGAAACTCATACGGGTGTTGAACGGGGCCATTCTCGATATTGCCGTCGATCTCCGGCGGTCATCGCCCAACTTCGGCAAGCATATCGCCATCCAGCTGGATAGTGAAAGTGGTGAGCAGGTGTTCATTCCGAAGGGGTTCGCGCATGGCTTCTGTACGCTGCAACCCAAGACCGTCGTCTTGTACAAGGTCGACCAGGTCTATGCCCCGAGCCACGACGGCGGCGTCTATTGGGCTGATCCGACGCTAGCGATCAAGTGGCCCGTGACGATCTCTCAGGCTCAGGTGTCACCAAAGGACCAAACCCTTCCTGCGTTCAACCAGCTTGGTTTCGTTTTTGAGTAGTGGAGACGAGTAGAATGCGTATCCTGGTGACCGGCGGAGCGGGCTTTATCGGTTCTGCGGTGTGTCGCCGTCTGGTGCTGCAGACTGGTGCCGCAGTCATCAACATCGACAAGTTGACATACGCAGCCAACCCAGTTGCGCTGGCGAGCATCGAGACGCGGGAATCTTATGCGTTCCTGCAGTCCGACATCTGCGATCGCGAGGTTATGGATCTCGCATTCGCCGATTACGAGCCGGATGCGGTCATACATCTGGCCGCAGAAAGCCACGTCGACCGTTCGATCACCCGGCCCGACGCCTTCGTCAACACCAATATAGTTGGCACCTACACGCTGTTGGAGGCCGCCAGGACTTACTATGAGCACCTGCCGCTTCTGAGACGCAAGAAATTCCGCTTCATCCATGTATCGACGGACGAAGTCTACGGTTCACTAGGGCCCGACGACTTGTTTCGCGAAGACACGCCCTACAGGCCGAGTTCGCCGTATTCGGCCAGCAAGGCCGCCTCGGACCACCTCGCGCTCGCGTGGTTTCGAACCTACGGTCTGCCGGTCATCGTATCGAATTGCTCGAACAATTACGGGCCGTACCAGTTCCCGGAAAAGCTCATCCCGCTGACAATCCTCAATGCGATCGACCGGAAGCCTCTACCAGTCTATGGCGACGGCAGAAATATTCGCGACTGGCTTCACGTCGATGATCATGCCACCGGCTTGATAAAACTGCTCTACGATGGGAAACCGGGCGAGAAGTACAATCTTGGAGGAGATAGCCAGCGATCCAACTTGGAGGTCGTCACCCAGATTTGCGACGTGCTGGATCGATTGTCCCCGGGCGCAGGAGCGAGACGATCTCTGGTTACGTTCGTGCCGGATCGTCCGGGGCACGATGCGCGCTACGCGATCGACGCGTCGAAGGCACATCGCGAACTTGGCTGGGGACCGACGAGAACCTTTGAAGAGGGCTTGGCCGAAACCGTCGGATGGTATCTCAAGAATCGCGCATGGTGGGAGCGTGCTCGCTGCGGTGTCTATGACGGCACGCGTCTGGGTCTCCTGGCTGCCCAACACTGAGGTGAAGATGACAGATCGCCCCATCCTCATTGCCGGACGGAATGGTCAGCTGGCAAGGTGTCTTCTTGATCTCGGCGCAATGCGCGGTCTGCCTGTGGTGGCCCTCGGGCGGCGAGAGCTCGATCTGGAGGACCGCGAGGGGATCGACAAGCTCATCGCGTCGGTCGCGCCGGTTGCGATCATCAATACGGCAGCCTACACCGCGGTAGATCAGGCCGAATCCGATGCAGCGAAAGCCTTCAGCATCAACCGCGATGGCGCGGCGGCGCTGGCAGATGTCGCGTGGCAGATGAACATTCCACTCATCCATCTCTCGACCGACTATGTGTTCGACGGTGCGAAACCGGATGCCTACGACGAAAGTGACATTCCTGCGCCGTTGAATGTCTACGGTGCGTCGAAGCTCGCCGGCGAGGCTGCTGTTTTGGCCGCGCACCCGCTCGCGACCGTGATCAGGAGCTCGTGGATTTACTCTCCCTATGGCAGCAACTTCGTTCGAACGATGCTGCGGCTATGTGAGAGCCAGCCCATTGTGAGGGTTGTTCGGGACCAACATGGAAATCCGACCTGTGCATTCGACCTCGCGGAGGCCGTGCTTCGGATCGCAGAACGGTCAGTAACGGACGATCGCAGGGCGACGGCCGGCATCTTTCACCTTGCTGGCGGAGGCGAGACGAACTGGTACGACTTTGCGCAGGCGATCTTCGACGCGCGCTCCCGTCGCGGAGAGCGGATTCCGGCGCTCGAGGCGATCACGACGGAAGAGTTTCCGACCGCTGCGCGTCGGCCTCGAAACTCGCGCCTCGACTCATCCAAGGCCGAACGCGTGTTCGGGATTCGATTGGCGCCCTGGCGCCATTCGCTCGAAGCCTGTCTCGATCAGTTAGCGGGAGAAGGAGAAACCAATGCTGAAGGGAATCGTGCTGGCTGGCGGCAGCGGAACGCGCCTCTATCCGATCACGCGCGTCGTCAGCAAGCAGTTGCTCCCGATCTATGACAAGCCCATGATCTATTATCCCCTGTCGACGCTGATGTTGGCAGGGATCCGCGAAATTCTGATTATTACCACGCCGTCCGATCGGTGTCAGTTCGAGCGGTTGCTGGGCGACGGGAGCCAATGGGGCATTCGGCTCAGCTACGCCGAACAAGCCCGTCCCGCCGGTCTCGCGGACGCCTTCATCGTTGGTGCCGATTTCATCGGAAACGATCGTGTAGCGATGGTTCTTGGGGACAATATCTTCTTCGGGGATGGCCTGAGTGAACTGCTTGCCAAGGCGGCGGGACGTGAGGAAGGCGCCACGGTTTTCGCTTATCACGTGCGAGACCCAGAACGATATGGCGTGGTCGCGTTTGATGAGGCGGACCGCCCTGTATCGATCGAGGAGAAACCCAACCGACCGCCTTCGAACTGGGCAATTACGGGGCTCTATTTTTTCGACAACCGGGTTGTTCGCTACGCTCGTCGCGTCGAGCCATCGCCCCGCGGAGAGCTCGAGATTACCGATCTTCAGATGCGCTACCTCTCGGCCAATGCGCTGCACGTCGAGCGCATGGGACGGGGGTTTGCCTGGCTGGATACCGGCACGTTCGAGTCTCTCGTCGACGCAGGGATGTTCGTGCAAACCCTAGAAAAGCGGCAGGGAATGAAGATTGCTTGCCTCGAGGAGGTCGCCTTCAGACTCGGCTTCATCAATCGTGATCAGGTGCTCGCGCTCGCGCAGCCGCTGGAGAAGAGCGGTTATGGCAAATATCTGAACGAAATCACTCGGCTGCCGCATCACGCTTCGCAATAATAGCGGTACCAAGCCGATAATTATAAATCACCTGAATGATGTGCACATTGAATTGACGGACGGTTTAAAATAGAATTAAATCGATAAGGTTCGTTTAATTAATCGGTTTAGCCATGCTTGTGCAAAAGGCGAACGTCTTTGGTCGGGGAGCCCGGGCCGTTTTCCCAGGGGAACTTTCCCCCGCCTTTTGGCCAGAATCGGCGTTCTGGAATGCGTTCGATGGCCCCGATCCATCCGTCCTCTGGAGCCAACCGTTTGCTGATCCCTCGGCGAGCGAGGATTCGCGTCTGCCGCTTCCAGTTGGGGACGCCGGTTTCGCCCGCGCGTCGTCTGGGGCCCGCTCGGGCGATCTGCCAAACTCGCGCGGCGCCTTGCCCCGTCTCTTCCCATCTTTCCAGTCGCGATTGTCTGCTCTGCTGTCTTCGACGTCTTTGACGAGCCGCCATCAGGGCTTGGTCCCGACGATCTCAACTGTGGCAAACGAGCGGACGCCGCCGACATCATCATCGGTTTCGACCCCGAGCTCCACCCACTGGAGCAATTCGAGCGACGGGGTCTGGAATGTCGCTACGAACTGGAGCGCCGGCGTCCCAGGGATCATTGACTCCGCGGTGCTCGATGCGGCGGGAGCGTATGTCGTCACCAGCACTGCCCGTGTTGATATTGGGAGCCTGGTCGTTGATGCAGGCGCGACGCTTTCGATCGGTGCCGGGTCGCCCTTTGTCGTCGAAGGCGATGTACTGAACAACGGGACTGTCGAAGTTGGGGCGTTCCTTGGTAATCGCATTGCTACAGGGGACTTTAAGGGCGACGTCAAAGGCACGGGATCTTTCGAAATTGCAGACAAGGCGATCCTGGAGATCGGAGCTTCGGTTTCGGGGCAGTTCTTGAATGGATCGTTCTCCGGCATAACCGTGTCGTTCGACACGGAAGCTGGCACGCTGGTCCTCGATCAGTCGGCCAGATTCCACGGGTTGATCGCAGGTTCGTCCCCGGGCGCGCCGCTTTCGCCGGGGAACCTCATCGACCTGAAGGATCTACCCTTCACATCCTCGATGTCGGCAACCGTCCACTACGACAACAGTTCGAATATCAGCGTGGTCGATTTCAGCAACGGTGCCGCAAGTGCCACTTTGCTGTTTTCGGGGATGGACCTGAATTGGAATTTCAAGAGCGATGGGCAGGGAGGCACTATTGTCTCCGATCCACCCACGAATCCCACCGTACTGGAAAACCAGAAGCCAGGCACGCCGAGAAGTGTCTGGGAGATCCAGCCGGGCGACAATTCGACCCTGACCCAGGGATTTGCGACAGCAATCAGCACCAATGTCGGCGGGACGGTCCAATTCAAGATCAACAATCTGACGGGCAACCCGAACTATCACGTCGATGTTTACCGGCTAGGCTATTACGGCGGCGATGGTGCCCGGCTGGTTACGAGCCTGCAGCATCAGGCCGGAGCCGCGGTCGTCCAACCCGCTGCACTACGTGATCCGTCGACCGGTCTCGTCGATGCCGGCAACTGGAGCGTAACCGATTCCTGGAGCGTGCCAACCGATGCGGCCTCGGGCGTCTACATCGCCAACGTCATCAACGGCACCGAGATTTTCCAGATCCCGTTCATCATACGGAACGACGCGTCGCACAGCGATATCGTTCTGCAGACGAGTGATGAGGACTGGCAAGCCTACAACGGTTGGGGAGGGGCCAATCTCTATTTCGGAAACGGACCGGGCGTCAACGGATCGGCCTACGCGGTCAGTTACAATCGCCCGCTGGTGACGCGTGACGGCACTGGAACCTTCTCCGAGGGGGGAGACTCTCCGTTCACGGCTGAGATTGCGGCCATCTATTGGCTCGAGCAGAACGGTTACGATGTTTCTTACATTTCCGGAATCGATGCTGCGACAAACGGCTCGTTGTTGCTCAATCACAAAGTCTTCATGGACGCGGGGCATGACGAGTACTGGACCGAAGCGCAGCGCGCCAACGTAGAGGCCGCAGCGCACGCTGGTGTGAACCTTGCGTTTCTCACAGCCAACGAGATTTTCTGGAAAACAAGATTGGCACCCAGCATCGATGGCAGTGGAACAGCCAACCGCACGCTCATCAGCTACAAGGATACGCACGCAAATGCGCTGATTGATCCATCAGGACAGGCGACCGGCAACTACTCTGACCCGCGGTTTGGTGCTCCTCTTCCCTCGAATGAATTGACCGGTACATTGTTTGCGGTCAACGCATTCCGGTACGATACGATCACGATACCGTACTCGATGACCCAGTTGCGCTTCTGGCGCAATACGGCCGTCGCGCAAACCTCACCCGGACAGACCGCCTCGCTCGTACCCGGCCTATTGGGCGTTGAATGGGACGTCGCGCCGGACAACGGATTCCGTCCGGCGGGGTTGGTCAGTGTCTCGTCTTCGACAGTCAATGTGGACGGAAAGTATCTGCTTGATTACGGCAACACGTTCGGAGCAGGCACGGCGACCCACAATCTCGTGCTGCATCGAGATCCCGTTAGTGGCGCACTGATATTCTCAGCCGGTTCAATCAACTGGCCGTGGGCGCTTGCCAGTGACCACGACGGACCTGCGACTCCAGTGGACCCAAATGTCCAGCAGGCGATGGTCAACCTCTTCGCCGACATGGGGGTTCAGCCGGCGACGCTGCAGGCGAACCTGGTCGCCGCGATCCGGTCCACAGACACTACGGCGCCGACCTCTGCGATCAGCAGTCTCTCGGCTACCAGCGTTGTCGAAGGGCAATCGATCACGGTGACGGGTACGGCTGCTGACGCGGCGGGAAAGATCGCCGGCGTCGAAATCTCCACGGATGGTGGAACAACCTGGCATCCAACCAACAGCAACGTCGGCGCGGCGAACGTGACGTGGTCATATACGTTCATCACAGGCGCCCAGGGGACATATAGTCTCAAGACCAGGGCGATCGACGACAGCCTGAACCTGCAAACACCTGTTACGGGCACGACCTACACGGTCACGCCGTCTTCCAGCCTGTCGCTCTTCAGTCCGACCGACACGCCTGCGGTGATTTCAAACGGCGATTCCGGCGCAGTTGAAGTCGGCCTCAAATTCGTCCCTACCGCGTCGGGCAAGATCACCGGCATTCGCTTCTACAAGGCGCCTGATAATACCGGCACCCACATCGGCGATCTCTGGACCACCAACGGCACGCTACTCGCGAGCGCCACCTTTAGCAACGAAACAGCGAGCGGCTGGCAGCAGGTTGATTTCGCGACGCCTGTCAATGTTCAAGCGGGCGTCACGTATGTCGCCTCCTATCACACCAACACCGGCCACTATTCCTCGACGGACTTCTATTTCATCGACTATGACGGCATTACGAAAGGTGCGCTCACCGCGCCCGGTAGCAGCCTCAACGGCGTCTATGCCTACGGCAGTAACCCGACTTTCCCCAGCAACGCGTCCTCGATCGACGCCGCGAATTACTGGGTGGACGTCGTCTTCAGCGATTCAGGCCAGACGTCGCCGCAAGCTCGTGACGACGGTGGTTTCACGGTCAGCCAGAATGGTGTGCTGAACATTGCGGCATCAACGCTGCTCGCGAACGACACCAACCCGTCCGGGCTGACTTTCTCGATTTCCAGCGTCGGTAACGCGGCCAACGGAAGCGTAAGCTACAATTCGCAGAACCAGACCGTGACCTTCACGCCCACCGCTGGTTATGCCGGGGCGGGAAGTTTCACCTACACGATCACGGACACGAGCGGCCAAACCGGCACCGGCCAGGTGTCGCTCAAGGTTAATTATCCGGCCTCGGCGCAGAGCCTGTTTGGCACCAATGATGCGCCGAGCGTCCCCAATGGCGGCGATACCAGTCCCATCGAAGTCGGCGTCAAGTTTACCGCATCCGTGAACGGGACGATCACCGGCCTGCGCTTCTACAAGGGATCGTCGAATACGGGTCCCCATATTGCTGATCTCTGGAGCTCGACCGGAACCCTGCTTGCAACCGCCACGTTCACGGGCGAGACCGCCAGCGGCTGGCAGCAGGTCAACTTCTCCACCCCCGTCGCGATCACGGCAGGCACCACCTACGTCGCGTCCTATCACACCAACGGCAATTATTCCGGTACCCAGAACTATTTCACGACATCGCTTGCCAACGGCCAGTTGACGGCTCCGGCCGGCAGCAACGGGGTCTATGCCTACGGATCCGGAAGCACGTTCCCGACAAATACCTTCAAATCCTCGAACTATTGGGTCGATGTCGTCTTCAACGGCTCCGCCGCAACCAGCGCGCCGCAAGCGAATGCCGACAGCGGCTTCACGGTTAGCCAAAATGGCGTGCTGAATATTGCGGCATCGACGCTGCTCGCGAACGATACCAACGCGTCCGGATTGGCTTTCTCGCTCACCAGCGTCAGCAACGCGGCCAATGGAAGCGTAAGCTACAATTCCCAGAACCAGACCGTGACCTTCACGCCCACCGCCGGCTATGCCGGGGCGGCGAGTTTCAGCTACACGATCACGGACACGAGCGGCCAAAGCGGGTCCGGCCAGGTGTCGCTCAAGGTCAATTATCCGGCCTCCGCGCAGAGCCTGTTCGGCACGAGCGATGCGCCGAGCGTTCCCAATTCCGGTGATAGCAGCCCGGTCGAAGTCGGCGTCAAGTTTACCGCATCGGTGAACGGGACGATCACGGGCCTGCGCTTCTACAAGGGATCGCTCAATACCGGTTCCCATATTGCGGATCTCTGGAGCTCGACCGGAACGCTGCTTGCAACCGCCACGTTTACGGGCGAGACCGCCAGCGGCTGGCAACAGGTCAACTTCTCCTCCCCTGTGGCGATCACGGCAGGCACCACCTACGTCGCGTCCTACCACACCAACGGCAACTATTCCGGTACCCAGAACTATTTCGCGACGTCGCTTACCAACGGCCAGTTGACGGCACCGGCCGGCAGCAACGGAGTCTATATTTACGGAGCCGGAAGCGCGTTCCCGACGAACAGCTTCAAATCTTCCAACTATTGGGTCGATGTTGTCTTCAACGGCTCCACCGCCGCCAATAATACGCCGCCAACCGCGGTTGCTGACGGCGCGGATGCGACCGAGAAGGGCGGCGCGAACAACAGCACTGGCGGTTCGCCCGCCATCGGCAACGTGCTGACCAACGATATCGATCCCGATTCCGGCGACACCAAGACCGTCACTGCATTCAGCTTCGGCTCGACCAACGGGATATTCAATACCCCTCTCGCGGGCGCACACGGCACGCTCTTGCTCAGTGCCTCAGGTGCCTTCACCTATACGGTGAACGAGAACGATGCGGCCGTGCAGGCCCTGCGGCAGTCGAGCAATACGCTGAGCGATGTCTTCAACTATACGATGCGGGACGCCGCCGGCGTCGCATCGTCGACCACCCTTACTGTCACCATTCACGGCGCCAACGACGCGCCGGTGCTGGCGATCCAGACCGGAAGCCAGGCTGCGACGGTGGGCTCCGTGTTCTCTCTGACGCTGCCCGCCGGCACTTTCACCGATGTCGATGCCGGCGACACGCTCACCTACGCCGTAACTTCGGCCCTTCCCGCCTGGCTCACGTTCAATGCTCAGACCCGTACCTTTAGCGGCACGCCGACGTCTGCGAACGTTGGCACGCTCAGCGTTACGGTCTCTGCTGCCGATCTGGGCAATCTCACGAGCAGTGAGACATTCAATATCGCAGTGTCGGCAGTTCCGTCAACGGTGAGCCTGTTCTCGAGTTCGGACACCCCCGCACTGCGATCCAATGGGGACACATCTCAGGTCAATCTCGGCGTGCAATTCTCATCCTCCGTGGCAGGCACGATTACCGGCATCAAGTACTTCAAGAGTGCAAATGACCTCGGCACTCATACGGGATCGTTGTGGAGCAGCACCGGCGCGCTGCTGGCGACCGCGACTTTCACGAACGAGGGCAGCAGCGGCTGGCAGACCGTCACGTTCAGCAGTCCCGTAACCATCACGGCCGGCGCCACCTATGTCGCAAGCTATCACAGCAACGGCCACTATGCCTCCACCACCAGCTACTTCACCACCGCCCGCACCAACGGTCCGCTCACGGCTCCTGCGAGCGTCAATGGCCTCTACACTTACGGAACAAGCAATCTGATGCCGACCAGCAGCTATAGCGCAAGCAACTACTGGGTCGATGTGGTGTTCAACAGCTCGAGCGGCGGCGCCAACCAGTCGCCCGTCGCTGCGAACGACAGCGGCTTGGACGCCACGCAGAACGTCCCCTTTGCGATTCCGGCCTCGGTACTGCTTGCCAACGACACCGATCCGGACGGCAATACGCTCACGATCACGGGTGCGAGCGGCGGTACGAACGGGGTCGCCAGCTTCAACGCCCAAAGCAACAGCGTGATCTTCACTCCTACGGCCGGCTACACGGGACCGGCGTCCTTCAACTACAGCATCTCCGACGGCCATAGTGGTACCGCCAGCGCACTCGTCTCTCTCGATGTGAACGCTGCGTCTTCGACGACTGTGCGCCTGTTCAGCGCAAGTGATGAGCCCAGCATTGTGGCGGCCAATGATCCAAAGTCGGTGGAACTTGGCGTCAAGTTTCAGACGTCCACCCCGGGCGATATTGTCGGCATTCGCTTTTACAAGGGTCCATCCAACACGGGCAGCCACGTCGCGGATCTCTGGAGCAGCACCGGGACTTTGCTGGCAACGGCGACCTTTACCAGCGAAACGGCCGACGGCTGGCAACAGGTCAATTTTGCCACGCCCGTGACGATCATGCCGGGAACGACCTACGTCGCGTCCTATCACACCTCCGGGAATTACGCGGCCGATCCGGGCCTGCTCGCAAACGCGATTACCAACGGACCGCTGACGGCCCCATCGTCGTCATCGATCGGCGGCAACGGTGTGTTTGCGTACGGGACGGACAGCCTATTCCCGAACAACACCTACAACTCAACGAGCTATGGCGTTGACGTAGTTTTCAGGCCGCAGCTGGCAGCATAGGAGACGTAAAGATGCACGCCGAACTTTATACCGATGGAATCGAAGAAATTACCGTCAGCGGCACCATCGTCCGTGTCGATCTGGTCAGTCTTTCACCGACGGAGCGCGACGCAAACAATGCCCCCAAGCGAGTGTTTTCGCAGCGATTGATTTTTTCGGTCGAATCCTTCGCCAATTCGGTCGATGTGATGCAGAAGGCGCTTCAGGGCCTAGTTGACGCGGGCGTGGTCCGGAAGAATCCGTCAGTTCAGTCGCACAACGGTGCGTCGGGAATACATGATGCGCTGGCGCCCAACACACGGTCCCTGAATGTCTCTTCGAATTTCCGCTGAAATGGACGTCGCTGGCGGCGCGAAAGACCAGGTTGCGGATACGCCCGCGCCCGGATTGTCAATGCAGACGGCATTGGAATGCCTGTCCAAGGTCTCCGGTCACCATGGCATAGATCTGCCAGTCGAGCGCTTAAAGCGTGCCTACGCGGTAGCCGCCCCGATCTCGTTGAATCTTCTGTTGCGCATGGCGAAGGATGCGGGCTTGCGCGCGAGAAGCACGGACCTGGATTGGGGTGCGCTGATTCGTCTCGGAGAAGCCTATCCGGCGCTAGCGAGGCTCGCCAATGGCAACTGGATCGTTGTCCTTGGCGCGGGACGGCGAGCTGACGGCGCCGAGGTCGTCAGCATCTTCGACCCCCTAGCCGACCGCAAGCACGAGGTCTTGGTTGTTGATCGCGACCGCTTCTGTGCCCAGTGGGCTGGCGACACGATCCTGATCAAGCGCGAGCCGTTGACACAAGATGGTCGGAGGAGTTTCGGCCTCCGGTGGTTCGTACCGGAATTGCTTCTTCAATGGCGACTGTTCAGGGACGTCGCCATTGCCGCCATCCTGCTCTACGCGTTGGGCCTCGTCGTCCCGATCTTTTTCCAGCTCGTCATCGACAAGGTTCTGGTTCACGAGAGCTTCACCACTCTTTATGTACTCGCGGCAGGAGCAGGCGTAGCGCTCGTCTTCGACGCCATATTCGGCTTTCTGCGGCGCTACTTGCTGCTGTATGCGACCAACAGGGTCGACATTCGCGTTGCGACGAAGACGTTCGGTCATCTCCTCGGGCTGCCAGTCACCTTCTTCGAGCACATGGCCGCGGGGGTACTGGTCAAGCACATGCAACAAGCGGCGCGGATCCGCGAGTTTCTGACCGGGCGACTATTCTTGACGACCCTCGACGCGCTCTCGTTGTTCGTCTTCCTGCCGGTCCTTGCGCTCTACAGTGTCAAATTGACCTTGATGGTCCTGGCCTTCACCGCCGCGAGCGGCGCTGTTGTCGGCCTGCTCATGGGCCCTTTCCGGCGACGTCTTTACGATCTCTACCAGGCGGAAGGTGCGCGGCAGGCTCTCCTCGTCGAAACAGTCCATGGTATGCGCACGGTGAAGACGCTGGGCATGGAGCCAGCGCAGAGCAGGGTTTGGGATAGCCGATGTGCGCAGTCCGTGACCATGCGATTCGGTGTCGAGAAGATTTCCGCAGGCGCCCAGGCGCTCACCGGATTTCTCGAGAAGATCATGACGCTTGGAATCATCTCTGTCGGAGCACTCGATGTCTTCGCCGGAGAAATGACAATCGGCGCGCTGGTCGCTTTCAACATGTTGGCCGGCAGGGTCTCCGGACCACTGGTCCAGCTCGTGACCATGGTGCAGGAATACCAGGAAGTGGCGCTTGCCGTGAAAATGCTCGGCGAGGTCATGAATCAGAAGCCTGAACGTGACGGTCGGAAAGATGGGCTGCGGCCTGACCTCGCCGGCAAAATCGAGTTCGACAGTGTCTCTTTCCGCTACGGAGCCGAGGGAGCGCCGGCGCTTGACGATGTCTCCTTCACCATCGAGCCAGGCTCGATCTTCGGGATCGTGGGCCGAAGCGGCTCCGGCAAGACGACGCTCACAAGGCTGATTTCGGGCATGTATCCGGTGCAGCAGGGGCTGCTACGTATCGACGGATATGATTCGAGAGAGCTCGACCTGGCCCACCTGCGCCGAAACCTCGGAATCGTCTTGCAGGATAATTTCCTGTTTCGCGGGACGGTTCGCGACAATATCGCCTGCGTGAAACGTGACGCGACCTTTGCCGAGGTCGTCGCCGCAGCGCAGCTCGCTGGCGCCGATGAATTCATCGAGAGGTTGCCCCGTGGCTTCGACACCATGCTCGAGGAAGACGCCTCGAACCTGTCCGGCGGGCAGAAGCAGCGACTCGCGATCGCGAGGGCTCTGATTGTCAATCCACGAATCTTGATTTTCGATGAAGCGACGAGTGCCCTCGACTCCGAAAGCGAAATGATCATCCGGCGCAATCTCCGCCGTTTGGCGGCAGGGCGTACCGTCATCATCGTCTCGCATCGGCTGTCGATGCTGACCGAGGCAAGTCAGATCCTGGTGATGGACCGCGGCCGAATCGTCGACGTGGATCGCCACGACCATCTCCTGTCGAAATGCACCATCTACAGACACTTGTGGAACCAACAGATGAAGCAGATTGCATGAAGGAGACGAGGCCATCACGCGCAGATGCGAAGCCGATCGGCCCGGTCCCGGCCAGACCGGTCGACCGACGGCGAAAGCTATTCAGGTCATCGGCGAGGCGAGCGCCAGTCATCGCCGAATTCCAGTCCGATGCCACCGAGGTCGAGCAGCAAGCGCCGCCGCGGCTCGCGCGTCTCACCCTCTACGGCATACTTGCGCTGATCGTCTTCGCGATCACTTGGGCATCCGTTTCGCAAGTAGAGATGATCGTCACGGCGCAGGGAAAATTGACCACGACACGTCCCAACCTAGTCGTGCAGCCGCTGGAAACGTCGGTCATACGCGAGATCCATGTCAAGGCCGGTGACCGCGTCAACCGCGGCGACGTTCTGGCGACCCTCGATCCGACGTTCTCGCAAGCGGATTTCGATCAATTGCGCGGCAGAGTGGCCGGTTTCGATGCCTCGATCGATCGGCTGGGCGCCGAATTGAATGGAGCCGAGTACGCCGTCAAGGAGCTCGCGAACGCGGACCAGGTCCTGCAGGGCAAGTTGTTCTTGCAGAGGAGGGCCGCTTACGAAGCGCAGATCCAGAATTACGACGCGCAGATCGCTTCCGCTCAAGCCAATCTCAAGACAGCACAGAACGAAGAGGCGGTTCTCCTTCAGCGTCTCGACACGATGCGTTCAATTGAAGCCATGCGCACCACACTGATGGACAAGGAAGTCGGATCAAGGCTGAACTTCCTATTGTCTCGCGATGCACGGCTCGAGGTCGAGAGCAATTTGGCGCGTGTTCGTGGCAGTATCGCCGACACGACGCATCGGCTGGACAAGGCCCGCGCCGACCAGAAGGTCTTCGCCGAGGAGTTTCGTCGTACCACTTATCAGGAATTGGTGGAGACGGTGCCGAAGCGTAACGGCGCAGCAGAGGAATTGAAGAAGGCCGAGCTTCGTCGACAGTTGATCGTCCTGCAGGCGCCGGCAGATGCCGTGGTGCTGGATATCGCGAACCGGACAGTCGGCTCGGTGGTTCGCGAAGCGGAAACGCTGTTTGTCCTGGTTCCGCGTGACGTGCCTCTTCAGGCGGAGGTCAACGTCGAGGGGCGGGATATCGGTCAGGTGGCGCTTGGACAAGCGGTTCGGATCAAGTTCGAAGCGTTTCCTTTTCAGAAGTATGGAACCGCGACGGGAGAAGTCCGCGTCATCAGTCAGGACACGTTCTCGCCGGATACGAAGGCCGAAGGTGCGCGCCGTGCGCCAGCTCCCTATTACCGCGTACTGGTCGATTTGTCGGACACGCACCTTCGGCTTCCTCCTGAGCGTATTCAACTGATTCCGGGGATGGCGGTGACGGCCGAACTGAAAGTCGGCAAGCGCACCGTGATTTCCTATTTCCTCTATCCATTGCTGCGCGGATTGGATGAGAGCATCCGGGAATATTGACCCGGCTAGGGATGGTAAATGACCATGATCATTAGTCCAAATTTTGGGGTGAAGCTCCTGGTGCCCACGGCTTCGAGTAAGCTCTCGCACAATTCACCGCTGGTGAACTATGCGCTCAATGGGCTGGAACGCTGTTGGTTACCTGAACATCGCCGGTGGTCGCACATTTTCCATCTCGATGGACGTCCTTCACCAAACGAGTCGGTACCGAACAGCGACGTATTCTATACGCTCAATGTCTTACTCGGGATGTCGCGCGTCGCTGGAGTTCCGAGTGGTCTTGATCTGCCCGAAATATTCAGCCGCAACGCTTCGCTACTCACGAGGCTTCCGGTGCGCAAGTACGCCTTCGGTATGGCGCTGTGGAGCGCCGCCGAGCTCGGCCTCGAAACGCCCGAGCCGGTCAAACGCGAGCTGACGGCCATTCTCGCCGACGAGTCCAGGTGGAAGAGCTTTCGTGCGCAGGATATTGGCATGCTGCTCACGGGAGTCGTGGCTCAGGCGAGGGCAGGCGAGAACGAGTGGTGGCGCTACGCCGGGCCGCTTTTTCGTTTCCTGAAGGAACGCTTCCACAGCGAATCGGGATTGTTCTTCGATGCACCGTTCGGGTTTCGCCGCCGCTTCTCGTCATTTGCGACGCAAACCTATCTCTCGATCGCCTGCTATCAATATGGCGAATTCGCCGGAGACGCGTCCGCGCTTGTCATGGCCGATACTTGCGTGCGCAATCTGATAGCGCTTCAAGGCCCACAAGGTGAATGGCCCTGGTTTTTCGACGCGATGAGCGGCCGCGTCCTTGATTTCTATGAGGTCTACTCGGTTCATCAGTATGGAATGGCCCCGGCACTGCTGGAATGGGCGGAGCGCTTTGGGCAGAGGGGATCGCGGGACGCCCTGGTCAAGGGATTCAACTGGGTACTTGGCCAGAACCAGCTGGACCGGGCCATGCTCGTGCCTGAACTGAGCCTGACCCTCCGCTCACAGGTTCGCAAAGGCGAATTGACAACGAAGGCGCCGCGCGCATTGCGCGCAGTCAAGAACGCCTGGCTCGGAAACCGGCAGCGACTGATCGACGGCACTGACGTGGAAGTTCGGCTTGAGTGCCGTAGCTACGAGCTCGGCTGGATTCTGTGGTCATTCGGCCGGCGCACCGACTTGCCGGGGCTGACCAACAACTGTGCCTTCGGCGGCGCCTGACAGAATTGCCTTCGCACTAACGATTCCAAGCGACTGCTCGCCGGCCCCGCAGGTGCGAGATCATCGTCATGGCGCGGTGCGCCCGGACGGCACACAATACGGCAATAGCTTTGAGGCGGACGCCGCTACCATGGAGGCGGTCGCTGGTCAGCACAGTCACGGCGTTTGGCGCGAGAGATGCGAAGACCAGCAACGCCTGCGCGAGCCAGCGCAATTGCCAAACAGGCTTGCCTTCCGCCATGTTGCGATAATGCGCGATGTGTCGATCCCATTTGGCGTAGAGCTCCCGAAGGGAGCTCCGGGCGGGATGGAAGACGATCATCTCGGGAGTGTATCGAAATCGAAGTCCCGCGCGCAGCGCACGCTCTCCCCACTCCATGTCTTCGGCGATCTCAATGCCGGCAAAAGGGCCGACGCGATCGAAATCGCGGCGAAACACCGCCATATTGCCGGTGCCGGAATAACCGTGGCGCTCGATATAGAGCTTGAAGCGATAAGCGAAGACGCTCTCGTATGCCGCAATGGCGTCGAGCTCCGCACTTTCCGGGTGCCAAATGCGAACGTCGCCCCCGAGAACTGTGCCAGCCGGCGACAAGTTGAACCATTTCATCACGCTGCTCAACCAATCCGGATGGGCCCTGCAATCGGCATCGATGAAAGCGAGGATCTCGCCGTTGGCCGCAGCGACACCCGCATTTCGCGCCGGACCGGGACCCGGATGCGGTTCGTGCTGCAGTCGTACACGAGGATGGCCGCCAACGATGTCTGTTGGGGGCGTTGCCGAGCCGTTGTCCACCACGATGATCTCGAACGCGTGCCGAGGCAGGGTCTGCGCGTCCAGGCTTCGCAAGCAGGATTCCAGCGCGTCAGGCTGGTTGAGATGCGGAATAATGACCGAAATCATTAGTTAAATCCTCTATTTAATTGACTTTGGATCTGCTGCCCGCCTCTTGCGTGTGGGCCCCGATATTCCGCTGTCAGGCGCCAAATTCTATCCTATTTAAACCTTGCTATTAAATATCCGGTGCGTATTATCTAGATAATAATCTTAAATGCAAACTTAAACAGACCGTATTTTTTTCTGGGAGGTAGGTTCCAATGCGCGCCTCATTTCTGGGATGTCCCGTTGACCTGCTGACAATGGCAGAAACCGTCGATCTGGCGCGCGGGGCTATGCACAGCCGGCGAAGGCTGCAACATGTGGCGCTGAACGTCGCCAAATTCGTCAATATGAGGTCTGATGCCGTGCTCGCGGCCGATGTCGCCAACAGCGATGTCGTCGGCCTCGACGGCATGGGGATCGTTTGGGGCGCTCGAGCGCTGGGACTTCCGGCCACGTCGCGCGTCGCGGGCGTGGATCTCCTCGCCGAGTTGCTCGCGGTATGCGCGCATGAAGGCTTCAAGCCTTATTTCCTGGGAGCGACCCCCGGCGTGCTGCACCAGGCGATGCAGAGCGCGCGCGAGAGGCATCCCTCGCTTGTCTTTGCGGGCTGGCACGACGGCTACTTCAAGCGCGAGCAGGAGAAAGACGTCGTACGAGACATCCAGTCCAGCGGGGCCGATTGCCTCTTCATCGGCATGCCGACGCCCCGGAAGGAGCGCTTTCTCGCCGCTCACCGCGATGATCTCGGCGTGCCTTTTATCATGGGTGTGGGTGGTGCATTCGATGTTCTGGCAGGTACCGTTCGGCGCGCGCCAGTACGGCTTCAGAAGCTCGGCCTCGAGTGGCTGTACCGCATCTATCAGGAGCCCGGGCGGATGTGGTGGCGATACGCCAAGACGAACGCGCTGTTTGCGGGCGTGCTGGCGCAAGCGCTCTTCAGGCAGGCGCTTCGGCACCCGCTCGGTGCGCCCGGCGCCGTTCCCCCTGGTCCGAGCCGGATCGGGGGTTGAAGCGTGGGCAAGCATTTTTTCATCCTTCTGGGAACCCGGCCGGAAGCAATCAAGCTGTTTCCGGTCATCAACCGACTCAAGGCTGAGAATCGCAAAGACATCTCCGTAACGATATGTGCGACCGCACAGCACCGGCAGCTGCTTGATCAGGTCCTCAAATTGGCCAACGTGGTCCCGGATTTTGATCTCAACGTCATGACGACAAACCAGACGCTGGATCATCTGACCGCCCGGCTGCTCGGACAAATCGGCGAGCTCCTCGAAAAGGTGAAGCCCACCAGGGTGATTGTCCAGGGCGATACGGCGACTGCCATGACGGGTGCACTGGCATCCTATTATCACCGTATACCGGTCTCGCACATCGAGGCCGGACTGCGCAGCGGCGACATCTTCGCTCCGTGGCCCGAGGAGGTGAACCGCAAGATCGTCGGCTCGATCGCCGATCAACATTTTGCCCCGACGGAGCGCGCGGCCCGCGCGTTGCGTTCTGAAAACGTGGCTGATGACCGCATTCACGTGACCGGAAACACGGTGGTGGACGCTCTCATCCTCGCGAAAGCCATGGTCGAGTCCGATCCGGGACTGGCGTGTCGCTGGGACGGCATCAAGAAGCGTCACGGCAATCGGCGCATCATCCTGGTGACTTGCCATCGCAGGGAGAATTTCGGTGGCGGCGTCACCAACATCGTGAACGCGCTTGAGACCATCCTGCAGCGGGAAGATGTCGCCGTGGTGCTCCCTGTGCACCCGAATCCGAATGTCCGCGACCTGTTTGCGTCTCGGTTGTCGGATCACCCGCGGGTCGTCCTCATTTCTCCTCAGGAATACACGGATTTCGTCAGCCTGCTCTCGATGTCGTATCTGGTCCTGACAGATTCAGGCGGCGTCCAGGAGGAGGCCCCCACTTTCGGGAAGCCGGTCCTGGTAATGCGCGATACGACCGAGCGTCCCGAAGGCGTGGAAGCCGGAACGGCGCGCCTGGTTGGCGCCAACTACGACAGGATCGTTGGCGAGACGTTTCGCCTGCTCGACGATGACGAGACTTATGCTGCCATGGCGCGTTCGCACAATCCGTTCGGTGACGGGCACGCGAGCGAGCGTATCGTGAAGGTGCTTCTCGATGCCTGAATTCCAAAAGATAAACGTCATCGGGCTTGGCTATATCGGGCTGCCAACCGCGGCGTTGATTGCGAGCCGTGGGCTGCAGGTGGTCGGCATCGATACAAACGAACGCATCGTCGACACCGTTGCATCCGGCAAAATTCACATCGCCGAGCCCGATCTGGACGGTCTCGTCTCCAAGGTCGTGTCGAGCGGTGCGCTCACGACGTCGAGGAAGCCGCAGCCGGCGGACGTGTTCATCATCGCGGTGCCGACCCCGATCGACCACGATAACCGTCCAGACCTGGCAAGCGTTCACGCCGCGGTCGACAACATCGTGGACCTTCTCGCGGCAGGCAATCTTGTCATTCTTGAATCGACATCGCCGATCGGGACAACCGAAGCCATCGCAAAGCGCATCGTTGAACGCAGGCCGGAGCTGCACATTGGCGTCAACGGCCGGGAGGATGGAGCGATCTACGTTGCATACTGTCCCGAACGCGTGTTGCCAGGGCGGATCTTGACCGAGCTTATCAACAATGACAGGTGTATCGGCGGGATTACGCCAACCTGCACGCGGCGTGCCCAACGCTTCTACAAGATGTTTGTTCGCGGCGCCTGCGTCGGCACTACGGCACGCGCGGCCGAGTTGGTCAAGCTGACGGAAAACGCCTTCCGCGACACCAACATAGCGTTTGCCAACGAACTCTCGCTGATCTGCGACAGGTTCGATATCAACGTCTGGGAGGTGATCGATATCGCCAACCGTCACCCTCGCGTAAACGTACTGCGGCCGGGGCCGGGCGTGGGCGGGCACTGCATTGCGGTCGACCCCTGGTTCATCATCGACTCTGCGCCCGATCTCGCGCGAGTGATGCGAACAAGCCGCGAGGTGAATAACGCCAAGACCCGGAAGATCATCGAGAACGCAGAGGCGCTGATCGACGATCATCCCTATGCGAACGTTGCCTGTTGCGGATTGACGTTCAAGGCGAACGTCGACGACGTGCGTGAAAGCCCCGCCTTGGAGATTGCCACGCATCTCGCGGCCAAATACGGCGAACGGATCAAGGTCGTCGAACCGAATCTGCGCCGTCTGCCGTCTCAGTTGGCCGATTATCGCGTCGCGTTCGTGACCATCGATGAGGCCCTCCGGAGCTGCGAAATTGCGGTTCTTCTCGTTGATCATGACGAATTCAAAATGGTGCCGTTGGCGGAGCGCCGGCACCTCGACGTCATCGATACGCGAGGCATATGGCAGGATATGCCGGCGCGAACCTAACGTGCAGAATCGTAGTTTCCCCGAATGGATCGAGGTCAGTATGCGAGATAGTCAGCTGGGAATCGGGGTCGTGGGATACGGCTATTGGGGGCCCAATCTCGTTCGCAATTTCTCGATCAATCCCGCCGCCCGCGTCGTCAGCGTGAGCGACCTTGATCCAGGCAGGCTTGCCGCCATCATGCAGCAGTACCCGGGGGTCGCGACCACCGCGCGATATGACGACCTTCTGAAGGACGCCTCGATCGATGCAATCGCCATCGCCACGCCGGTGCACACGCATTACGAGCTGGCAATGGCGGCGTTGAGAGCTGGCAAGCACGTGTTGGTCGAAAAGCCCCTTGCGCAGAGTTCAGAGCAGGTGATGCGCCTGATCGACGAGGCGGATCGGCGCGGACTGATTTTGATGGTCGATCATACCTTTCTCTATACCCCGGCGGTTCAGAAGATTCGTGAGCTGTTGCTGAAAAGCGAGCTCGGAGACGTCTACTACTACGATAGCACACGCTCGAGCCTCGGATTGTTTCAGAAAGACGTAAATGTGATCTGGGATCTGGCAGTGCATGACATCTCGATCATTCATCACATCTTCGATGAGGAGCCGATTGCGGTATCGGCAACGGGATCGTGCCATGTCGTCGGTTCGCCGGAAAACATGGCGCATATCACATTGTTCTTTGCCAACGCATGTGTGGCCCATGTCAGCGTCAACTGGCTCTCGCCTGTCAAAGTCCGCCAGACTTTCATTGGCGGCAGCAAGAAGATGATCGTCTATGACGATCTCGAACCGACCGAAAAGATCAAGGTCTATGACAAGGGAATTACGCTCGACAGGCCTCCCGAGAGTGCCCATCAATTCCGGATTGGATATCGCGCTGGTGACATGTGGGCTCCGCATATCTCGCCTAAGGAGGCACTGCAAACGGAGGTCGAGCACTTTATCGACTGTGTGCGCACCGGGACGCGGCCGATCTCCAGCGGCATGTCCGGGCTGCGGGTGATCGAGGTGCTCGAGGCAGCTTCTCGATCAATCGCGAAGCAGGGCAAACCAATCCCGATAAGGCAACTGCCGCGGATGCTACCGGAGCGGGCCCGGGCGACGGCTTGATGGGCGGCTTGGCCGTGGCTGTTGGCCAGATCAGCCCCGGGACGGAGTCTCGATGAATTCAGTGCATCGTTCAGTCCTGTTTTCCGGGGTGGACCGCTATGCCGCCCTTGTGCTGTTCCTTGTCTCGACCGCAGTTCTGTCGCGTCTGCTGACGCCGGGCGAGTTCGGGGTCTTTGCGGTCGTCAATGCACTTACCGCCGTGATCGCCGCCGCCTTTCAGGAGTTTGGAGGGGCAAACTATCTGATTCAGAAGCATGAGTTGTCGCGCGGGACCATTCGCACGGCGTTTACTATCACCTGTATCATCTCGCTGGCAGTTGCGCTAATCCTGTCAGCTGGGGCCGACGTCGTATCGCAACTCTTTGGGCAGGACAGCCTAAGGCAAGGTATCCAGGTTTCTGCGCTGAACCTTCTCCTTCTACCGGTCTCAGGAACGTTGGCTGCCCTGTTTCGTCGTGACATGCAGTTTGGGACGCTCGCGATCTGCAATCTTGCAAGCAACATGACGGTCGCGCTGGTTTCGATCGGGCTGGCACTCCTGAACTTCAGCTACATGGCTCCGATCTGGGGTGGTGTGGCAGGGAGCATGGTTCTTACGGCCTTGCTGCTGAGTTCGTACCGGGATTTCGGCGTGTTGCGCCCTTCGCTGTCCGAATACCGCGAGGTCCTCAGATTCGGTCTCTATTCCAGCGGTGTCAGCGTCATCAATATCTTCTACAACCTCGCACCCCAGCTCTTTCTCGCGAAGATTCTCGATTTTACGGCTGTGGGTCTCTATAGCCGGGCGATCAACCTGACTC
This sequence comes from Bradyrhizobium sp. IAR9, assembly GCF_013408065.1. Classification (NCBI taxonomy): domain Bacteria; kingdom Pseudomonadati; phylum Pseudomonadota; class Alphaproteobacteria; order Hyphomicrobiales; family Nitrobacteraceae; genus Bradyrhizobium; species Bradyrhizobium sp. IAR9. Next base: position 941,786 of record NZ_JACBZW010000001.1, on the reverse strand, counting down.
AGGTATTCGACAGGCTCGTCACGCAGGTGCTGAACCCCATCATCATGCCGGCGATCGTGTCGAGGCGTGCAGCCGGTGCAGATCTAAAGGGCGTGTATCTGGACGCGGTCCAACTGCTTTCCGCGGTGCAGTGGCCATTTCTCACCTTCGTAGCGATCATGGCAAAGCCGATCGTCTTGATCTGGCTTGGCGGAGCCTGGTTGGAGGTCGTGCCGTTGGTGCGGATTCTCTGCCTTGCAAATCTGGCGCTATTTGCTGCGTGCCTGACATATCCCGTGTTCCTGGCGGTTGGACGCGTGCGCGACGCGCTTGTCTCGTCCTTCATCTCGTTGCCACCGTCGCTCCTTGCCCTTTTGGGCGCATCCGTTTTGGGCGTGGAGGCGGTCGCAGCGTGCGCATTGCTGACGTTGCCATTCCAGGCGGTAGTGGCGATATACTATCTCAGTCGGCATCTTGCGCTGCGGCCAAGCGAGTTTGGCCGTGCCGTTCTCAAGAGCGGTGTCGTCACGATGGCGACCGCCGCCGGCGTAGGCGCCTGCGCGCTGTTGATTGAGGCAGGAATTCTCAATTTCGTTGTAGGCCTTATATCGGCGTTTGTGGTCGCCGCCTTCTGCTGGTGGTGGGGATTGATCGTAACAGGGCATCCTCTGCTGCAGCACCTTCGTCAAGCTGCGACGGGTCTCGTCGAGATGGCGCCCAAGCTGCGCCCGTCACGCTCGGTACTGTAGTGGTTTTGCTGGATTGTAGAGACAGGGAAACAAACATGCCAATAAAGGATACCCAGCTTGGTCGCGATGTTCGCATCCTGCATCCAGACCTGGTCAACCTGTATGGCTGCACCGTCGGCGACGAGAGCAGAATCGGAACTTTCGTCGAGATCCAGGCGGGGGCAGAGATAGGTGCGCGTTGCAAGATATCGTCGCACAGCTTCATTTGCGAGGGCGTCACGATCGAGGATGAGGTGTTCGTCGGTCATGGCGTGATGTTCACGAACGACAAATATCCGAAGGCAACAACCGCGGACGGTCGTCCTCAGCAGGCTTCGGACTGGACGCTGCAGCGCACCCGGGTCGGTCGGGGAGCTTCGATCGGCTCGAACGCCACCATCCTGTGCGGTGTGACGATCGGAGAGGGCGCCTCCGTAGGTGCCGGTGCGGTGGTCACTAAGGATGTTCCGCCCGGCGCTATCGTCGCGGGAGTGCCCGCTCGGGTCCTATCCGCAGCTGAAAATACGCTCCTGAGCGATCGTCGCTCGTAAGAACTGCTCCATAAACCATTTTTAGCGCGATATATATGCGTCGCAATTTAATGCTTGATTTAATATGATTATGAGAGTTAATATTTTATTATAATGTTTGGTCCAACCAAGGTCTTGAATCTTGATACCCTTCCTGGATCTGAAAGCCCAATATAGCCAGATCAAGCCGGAAATCGACGCCGCGGTGGCGAGAGTCATCGGGAGCGGGCACTTTGTGCTCGGGCCGGAGGTGACCGCCTTCGAGGGGCGCTTTGCGGGTTATTGCCGGACTGCCCATTGCCGCGCGGTGAACACCGGCACTTCGGCGCTTCACCTTGCCTTGCTTACGGCGGGTGTCGGACCCGGTGACGAGGTCATCACCGTATCCATGACGTTCGTCGCGACCACCGCGGCCATTATCTACAGCGGTGCCAAGCCGGTGTTTGTCGACGTTGACCCTGTAACGTGGACGATGGATCCCGGCTTGATTGAAGCTGCGATAACACCACGAACCAAGGCGATCCTTCCGGTTCACCTCCACGGGTTGATGGCCGACATGGATCCGATCATGGCCATCGCGCGTCGTCACGGCCTGGTCGTCATCGAGGACGCCGCGCAGGCGCATGGCGCCGAATACCGGGGACGTCGAGCAGGCTCGATTGGCGATCTGGGATGCTTCAGCTTTTACCCTGGCAAGAATTTGGGGGCGTTCGGCGAGGGCGGAGCCGTCGTAACTCATAGGCCTGAATTCGCGCACCGCGTGTCACTGCTGCGAGATTGGGGGCAGGAGGCGAAGTACGACCACGCCATCCCCGGATATAATTATCGTATGGACGAGATTCAGAGTGCGATATTGAACGTCAAGCTGGACTACATTGAGAGCTGGACGGAAGCGCGCCGGTCGGCGGCTGAGCAATACAATGCACTGCTGTCTGAGCTCCCATTCGCGCGTCCCCAGCCGCCAGGGCACGCCCGTCACGTGTATCACGTCTATGCGGTCAGATTGGAGGAGCGCGATCACGCACTGTCGCTGTTGCGCGATGCCGGAATAGGCGCCGGGATTCACTATCCCGTTCCGGTGCATCTGCAAAGAGCCTACGCAGAACTCGGCTACCGTGCCGGTGATCTCCCCGTCACCGAGATGCTGGCGAACGACTTCCTCTCTCTTCCCATTTATCCGGAGCTGCAGCCGGAACAGGCGGCCGAAGTTGTCGCCACATTGAGGAACGCAGCGATGCTGCGGCCCAGTGAAGCGGTTGGCGCCCGAGCGGAGTATCCACAAAGCGTCATGACATGGTCCCACAACAGGAGAGCGTCTTGATTGATCTCAAGGGAAAGCGCGTTCTGGTCACCGGCGGCGCAGGCTTCATCGGGTCCCACATCGTTGATCTGCTCTGCGACGAGGGCTGCATTGAAATTGTTGCTCTAGACAACATGGTCAGAGGCCGACCGGAAAATCTTCGGCGCGCGCTCGGGCGCGGACCGGTGAGATTGGTTCACGGCGACATACGCGATCGCAAGCTGATGGAAGCATTGGTCAAGGCGGCCGATATCGTCTTCCACCAGGCCGCACTTCGCATCACTCATTGTGCGGCCGAACCACGCCTCGCCAAGGAGGTTATGGTCGACGCCACCTACGACCTGCTGGAGCTGTGCATCAAGCACGACATTCAGAAGATCATCGCGGCGTCTTCGGCATCGGTATATGGCATGGCCGAGGAATTTCCGACGACGGAGCGGCAGAATCCGTACAACAACCGAACTCTCTATGGAGCCGCCAAGGCGTTTAACGAAGGCCTTCTGCGGGCCTTCAACGATGTATGCGGCCTCGACTATGTGGCGTTCCGGTATTTCAACGTCTACGGCAGCCGGATGGACATCCACGGACGGTACACCGAGGTCTTGATCCGCTGGATGGAGCGGCTGGAGGCCGGATTGCCTCCCGTTATCTTTGGTGACGGCCGTCAGTCTATGGATTTCGTTCACGTCCGCGACATCGCGCGCGCCAACATCCTTGCGGCCAGGTCAAAGATCACCGATGAGGTCTTTAACGTTGGAAGCGGCACCGAAACCAGCCTGACGGAGCTGGCTACGGCGCTTGCGTCCGTGATGGGACGCCGGGGCCTGACGCCTGAATTCGCGCCGGAGCGCTCGGTCAATCCGGTGCCGCGCCGACTGGCATCGACGGGCAAGGCAGAGCGTCTGCTGGGTTTCCGCACCACGGTTTCGTTGGAGCAGGGGCTCGCCGACCTCGTGAAATGGTGGCGATCCGAACGCGAGCTTGCTTCGGACCACCAGCGGCAGGCGGCAGCATCGTGATTCCGATCGCTTTGCCGCTGCTAGCGGACGAAGAGGCTGACGCGGCGCGCGCAGTCGTGCTGTCGGGCTGGGTATCGCAAGGTCCGCAGGTGGCCGCATTCGAGCGCGAGTTCGCTGCACTTGTCGGCGCACCGCACGCCTGTGCCGTCTCGAATTGCACGACCGCGCTCCAGCTCGCCTTGGCGGCGCTGGACATCGGCATCGGCGACGAGGTGATCACGGTCAGCCATTCCTTCATCGCGACCGCAAACGTCATCCGACATCAGGGAGCCACTCCGGTTTTCGTCGATATCGAGCCGGAGACATATAATCTTGATTGCGCCCGGTTGGCCGAAGCCATCACCGAGCGCACGCGTGCGATCATCGTCGTCCATCAGATGGGCATGCCGTGCGATATGGCCGCTCTTCTGGCCATAGCGCGCCGCCACGGGATCGCGGTGATCGAGGACGCGGCCTGTGCTGCCGGATCGCAGATCCGGATGAACGGGGAATGGGAGTCGATCGGCAGGCCGCATGGCGACATTGCCTGCTTCTCCTTCCATCCGCGAAAGGTGATCACGACGGGTGAGGGGGGAATGCTCACCACCGCGAATGCCGAGCTTGATCGCAAATTCAAGCTTCTGCGCCAGCACGGCATGAGCGTTCCCGATACGGTGCGGCACAATTCGTCGTCCGTGATCTTCGAGGAATACGTCGTTGTGGGCTACAACTACCGAATGACGGACATGCAGGCCGCCATTGGGCGCAAACAGCTCGAGCGGCTCCCGGAACTGATTGCGCGCCGGCGAGCCGTCGCCGCAAATTATGCCGAACAGCTCGGCAATTTGGAAGGGTTGCGGTTACCGACTGAACCAGCGTGGGCCAGATCCAACTGGCAGAGCTATTGCGTACGTCTTCCAGACCGCCTCGACCAGCGCATCGTTATGCAACATCTCCTCGATAAGGGCATCGCGACCCGCCGCGGTATCATGTGCGCCCATCGTGAGCAGCCTTATTCGGCCCTTGTCCAGACACAGGATCTGCGTCAATCCGAGCTCGCCCAGGATCGGTCGATCTTGCTGCCCATCTATGCACAGATGAGCGCCGAGGAGACCTCGAGGGTGAGTGCTGCGGTGCGGGCAGAGTTGGAACGATGATCCCGGGGATCGCCGACCAAAAGGCATTGCGACTTTTGGTCGTGATCGCGAGCTATGGGACTGCCAATAATGCCCACCTGGATCGAGTGATCAAGGAATACCGGTCCATGTCGTTCGACGTGGATATCGTCATCATCTCCAACATCGACAAGAAGCCGGCTGCAGACATCGAGTGTGTCGTTGGCCTTCCCAACAAGAATCCCTGGTCGCTTCCCTTCGCGCACAAAGAGTTGTTTGCAGCGCGGGCTGATCAGTATGATATGTTCATTTATTCCGAAGACGATATCCTGATCACTGAAAGAAATATTCGAGCGTTTCTCGAAGTGACCTCAGTGTTGAATGAGGGTGAGGTTGCCGGATGGATGCTCGTCGAGAGAGCGTCGAACAGCGAATTGAATTATCCGCAGGCCCACGGTTCCTTCCACTGGGATTGTACTTCGGTCAAGACCAGGGGAAATTACCATCTTGCTCATTTTACCAACGAGCATGCTGCCAGCTATATGCTCACCCGGCAGCAGCTTGCCAGAGCAATTGCGTCCGGCGGCTTTTTGGTCGGGCCTCACGAAGGCAAGTACGACCTGCCTTGCACCGCTGCAACCGATCCATTCACCCAGTGTGGCTTCCGGAAGCTGATACCAATTTCCCATATCGACGATTTCTCGGCGCACCATTTACCGAATAAATATATCAACCGGCTCGGCGTCGATCGCCGGCAATTGGACGCACAACTATCCGTCCTGATGCAGATCGCGCGTGAGGGAAACGATGCCGTTCCGCTATTCAGCGCCGAGACCAGGCTCTGGCACGGCATGTATTCGAAAGACTACTACGAGCCGGCCAGGGACGAGGTGTTGTCCGCTGTACCGCAAAGCGCGGCCGTATTGTCGATCGGGTCCTGCTCGGCTGCAAACGAACGCCGATTGCTGGAGAGAGGAAACCGAGTGGTGACTATTCCCCTCGACCCCGTTGTGGGTAGCGGCTTGGCCCAGCTTGGGGCTGAGGTGGTGTTAGGGGACGTCATAACGGCGAGATCAAAAATTGCAGCGGAGCGGTTTGACCGACTGCTGTTCGTTGATGTCTTGCAATTCATTCGTGATCCGGCGCATCTCCTCAAGCTGTTTGCCGATCTCCTGGCTCCGGACGGGCGAGTGATCATTTGCGCGCCAAACCGCCCCTCTCTTCGGTATGCCTGGGAATGCGCGAAATCCAGCAGCGTCTTTCGACGCTGGGGGAGCTTCGATGCTGTGGGGATCCACGACACGACGAGCGGTAAAATTCAGAGGTGGTGTGCGCAAGCCGGTCTGGCGATCGAGAAGATTGAGAGGCGCGCTCCGCATCGCGCCGGTCTGAGGTTGAAATTCCTGTCTTCTGTGCTTGCACCCGACCTTGTTGCGACCGCCACCAGGCGTGAATCGCTAAGGCCGTTCCTTCGCAAGGATCACGGCATTGAGCAAATGGAGGTTTCCAGAAGGAGCGTCGTTCAATGACCTTGGAGGCTGCCAGAAGAATCCAGATCGACGACATGCAGGGACGCGCCGGTGCTGCGCAGGACACGGCTGCGCAAAGCTACTACATCCGCTCTCGCCGCGAGATACGGTCGTTACTGCCCAGCCGCGCCTCCCGGATCCTCGAAGTGGGACCTGGCGCAGGCTTCACTCTTGCCTGGCTCAAGTCGATCTACTCTGCCGCCACGACATTCGGAGTCGAGCTCAATCAAGAACTTGAAGCCGACCTCAAACTGAACGCCGATGTCGCGATGATCGGAGACATCGACGATTTGATATTACGAGTCGGTAGCAAGTTTGACCTGATCTTGTTGCTTGATATCCTTGAACATGTTCCGGATCCAACGCGAACTCTTCAGGCCATCACCAGAAACCTTCTCATGGATGGTGGGCGCGTAATCGTTTCTGTTCCGAACATCGCGCATCTGAGCGTGACGCTTCCGCTGCTCTTCCAGCGTCGATTTGAATACACAGATTCGGGGATTCTTGACCGCACCCATTTGAAGTTCTTTGTCGAAGGCACCGCCGTCAGGCTTCTGAACGATTCGGGCCTGGTCGTTAAGGATGGTCTGGTCACGGGCATTGAGGGTCCAAGATCGAAGATGTTGGACAGACTTACCTTCGGCGGCCTGACCCATCACCTGGCAAAGCAATATATTATGGCGGGTGAGCTCACCACTGCATCGACCGCGCAGCCGAAAATCAACTGGAAGAAGAACCGGCTGATCAGCTAGCAGCGATAGCCGTCAGGCGGACCGCTCCAATTCCCGAAGAGGCGCACTCGGGCGCGTCAACTACGAGCGGGACAATCCGCAAATTCACCTTCGAGCATAGCACGTGAAATCGCCCCAAGCAGGACCTCGGCATGCCGTTTGGAGCATATGACGGGATCAAAGCGGCCTTTTGAATCTGCCGACAGTTGTTCGCGCACCCTGGACCAATAGTCGCGATGAGCGACGACTGACTTCATGGCGGAGACGAGTTCATCCATATTCTTCTGCGGCCGAAATCGCATAAGGCTCGAACTATGCCAATTTGCGCTTTCGGGATCGCCAACCGGGTTCGCCACCACGAAGCCTCGGCTACCGTCCAGACCGATCTGCTCACGCGCGCCGCCGACATCACTCACGATTGTAGGTAATCCCGCGCTTAGCGCTTCCATGGAGGCCAATGACCATCCCTCAAAAAATGAGTTCAGAACAAAGCAATCGGCGGCGGCCAGCAGGATGGATGGATCTGGAAACGAATGCCGCAGGTGGATCCGGTCCTTGCAAGGCATCTTGTCGCGAAGCGTACGGACTTGACGCGTGTACACAGCATCGTCCAGGCGGCCGGCGATCAGCAGATGGACCTTGTGATCATCTTCTGCGACTTCTGAGAATGCCCGCACCAAGCCGTATGCATTCTTCTGGACCGTGTGACGACCGAGCGAGAGAAAGAGAAACTCGTCATTGAGGCCCAGCCAGGCCCGGGCCTTCGACCGGTTCACCGACGGGCGATGTGTCTGGTTGAATGCATTGGGGATGGTGATGACCGCACGAGCGGAATAGGCCGGATTGCCCGACAGGTACTGACGCCGCACGAGCTCGCTTACCGCGACAAAGCAGGTGACGAGTTCCGATCTCTGACGCTCCTCCATCCAATTGGTGCTTATGGGGGTCGGAATGCCGTGGAGCGTCTCCACGACCGGAACGCGGGCATCTTTGGCCGCCTTCAAGAGCCAACCCGGCGGATCGTGCGCGCTGATAACGTCAGGACGGTTCGTTTTCATCCAGAGACAAGCGTCGCCTGGCGAGGCGGCAACAACCGCCGTGCCTTCCCTCTGCAAGATCGTGAACAATTGTCCGACGGGCGCCGACGATGAATGTGCGCACATAACCGTCACACGAAGCCCGAAATGGGGGAGGCGTCGCGCAAGAAAGGCGACAAATTCATCTAGCCCGCCGGCGTCGAGCACCGGAGTGACGATGAGGCAATGGACACTTCCCGGCGACACGAGAAAATCGTCCAGATTCGACACGCTACTGGTCGGAATAGAGGCGGGCGCCGCCGGGGCATGCGGCGCGACCATGGCATCATATGGCATGAGCGGCTTCGACCAGTCGTCAACGAGACCGTCGTCTCCGGACGCCAACCGGCTGCCAATGAACAGTTTCTTCCCGATACGTCGCACGCTTCGCGGCAGGCGCCAAGAGTTTCGTTGTGCCCAAAGCGTCGCACGCCCTCGCAAGGAAAGGTCGTTCTGCCTGAAACCCGTCATGAGTTCAAATGCCGTCGGTCTCGATTTCCTGATACCGATATACAGCGTGCAAATTAAATATTAAACACATATTGCGGCGGGATAAAAATCCAATTAAACAGGTGGCATTATTCTTGCGGCCGTATTCAGGATGTACGATCACATATGTCGCCTGGTGATTTGATGAACGGCCGGTCTGGATTGTGGGCAACCAATATTGGGAATGCGGGCTCAAAAATCATGGAAGGCGCGTTCCGGAGGCCTTTGGCAGGAATGGATGCGTCGTGAGTTCCATTGATGCGATCATACCCTGTTATCAGTATGGGCATTTCCTTAGAGAATGCGCCGACAGCATATTGAGGCAGTGCGGACCCGAGTTGCGGCTGCTGATTATTGATGATGCCTCGACGGACAATACAGCCCAGGTTGCGCAGGAACTGGTTCGTGCAGATCCTCGGGTCGAGTTTCGCAGGCATTCTGTCAATCTCGGCCACATCGCCACCTTCAACGAGGGGATCGACTGGGCCGCTGCGGACTACATGATTCTGCTCTCTGCAGACGATTACCTGATGCCCGGTGCGATCGAGAGGGCTGCGAGGTTGATGGATGAGAATCCCTCCGTCGGCCTCACGTTTGGAGGCGCAGTCGCGCTTTGCCAGGAGCGCGAGGAGGTTGTGCCGCTGCCGCCGGAACTTGGACCTGGTACGAAGATACTGGCCGGCCGCGATTTCATCAAATTGGGGGGGTGCAGAAACATAGTCCTGGCGCCAAGCGTGATGGTGCGAACCAGCCTGCAGAAGAAGGTGGGGGGATATTTACCGGATTTGACGCACAGCGGCGATATGGAGATGTGGCTGCGGTTCGCCGCGCATGGACCCGTCGGCTTCATCGATGCGATCCAGGCCGTGTACCGGCGACATTCAACCAACATGTCAGGCGGATATTCGGCCGAGCAGGATTTCGTTCAACGCAAGCTGGCGTTGGAGCATTTCCTGGATAGCTGCGCTGGCGTGCTTCCGGACGTCGACGATCTCAGGTCCTGGTTGACAAGCCATCTGGCGCTCGACACGATCAGTTGTGCGAGCCGAGCTTTCAATGACGGAGACGTTGGGTTATCGGAGCGCCTTTCGGCGATAGCGGCAAAGCTGGACCCGGCGGTCACGAGATCGCGTCGTTGGTGGCTTCTCGCCAGCAAACGGCAGTTGGGATCGCGCGGGTGGCAATTGCTGCGACCTGCTATCGAGCGGCTGAAGATGTTGTAATCGGCTCCGAGCCTCACGGGCTGCCACGCCGCAAGCCGCGTTTCGGCCCGACGGCGTGTTCCACCGCTGGATCGGGCTAGACCGGATACATCGCGGACTCCCGCAGCGATGCCCTGATGCCGATGCATACTCCCCAGAAGATCCAGAGGTAGTTCCAGTAGTGGACCGTCAGCCCGGTAAACATGAGCATGACGACTGCGACGGTGAATGCGATGCGCAGGCCCGACGCGCTGGGATCCTCCATGACGCCCTTGAAGCGCTTTTTTACCGGTAGAATGCTCGCAATGTTCGTCAGGATGAGCAGGAAAATCATAGGAAGTCCGAACCGTAGCGCGAACACCAGCCACACCGAGTCGATCGTGGTATCGAGAATGTCGTGATTGAGCAGGGCGAATGCGTATCCGGTGAAGGGAGAATACATGATCTTCTGTGTCGCTGCGTCCCAGATCAGCATCCGAAAGTAACCCGAAACCGGATCGAAGGTGAGGTGGGAGATGATCCAGCCTAGCGGGTGATTGGCCACGGCCAGGATCACGAGAACGATCGTAGCCAGACACACTTGCAGCGCGCGCCATCGTCCAGAAGTTTGCTTCAGTGCCGTATCATAGAGGTAAAGCATCAGGACGAGGAGACACGACAACAACGGCGCGGAGGACAACGACAGCAGGCAACCGAAAACGCACAAACCTCCCCAAAGCATCCTCGACAATGGCCGTTGCTCCGAAAACAGCAGGATGGCGCAAGCGACGGTGCAATAGGTGCCCAACAGAATTGGGTGGTCGAACGTCGAGGCGGCTCTTACCCAATACAGCCTGTAGTCGGGCGAGAGCGGCGCATAGCTGCCGAAGGCGGCAGAAAACATCTGCTGAACAATGAGCCGGCCGGAAAGATTATCGAAAAGGGCCAGCAGGACGATGTAGGCAGTCACGATCTTAAAGGGTTGAATGAAGCTTTGAATTGCCGCCGGCCCGAAGAAAAATCCGCGGGCGACGATGTAGCCGCCCAGAAACTCGAGGCTCTCGGCGGCGGTCGATGAGATCGCACTCGACCCGCTGGTGTAGGTGGCGGCTGCGAACATCCAGGCTGCGACGGCACATGCAAGATAGTCCGAGGCGAGGATGTGACGACCGGTCCTGAGCAGTCTTGCCGCTGCAGGTATTATGAGCAGCAGGATGCCGATCCGCCCGACCGTGAGCTTCGCATCGGCGAGATAAAGCTGGACTTGCGCCGCCGGCAGAATGAGCCCCATCAGCAGCAGCCAGGCCGGCAGCTTGCTGCACCGCTCAGCGGCTTGCGGCAAAGCCGTACTTGTCAGGCCGAATTCGCCGCCCGCAACCGTGACGCTCATGAGAGAACCGCCTTGCCCGGTGATCCCGCTTCGATTTGAACGCGGCGGCTGTTGTCGTCAGTCAAGTACCAAGTGAACGTGACCGAACGCGGCGCCAGTCCGCTCATGAAATGTCCATTCTGAAAGACGTACGGCCGATAGCCGATGTCGGAAACGAATTCCGAGATCTCGTCCGATGCGAAGGCGCACATCAGTGCCGGCTTGTGCCGTCTCAGCGTGTGCTCCGACCCTCGCAAGATCTCCAGCTCGGCGCCCTGAGCGTGCACCTTGATCAGGGAGGGCGACATTGCAAAGGAATCGAGCGTGTGGCACTCGATCCTGTGTTCCTCCACGCTCAACTTGGACTGATCGAAACGGTACATGCGGCCGCCATCGTTCAGCCACTCGGTCGCCGCCTCCCGGGAGGTCGCGGCCATGCCATCGCAAGCCCACCGACCGTAAGAGGGGACGAAGAACGTAATGGTGCCCGGCTTGGCTCCGAGAGCGCAGGGGAAGATCGAGACGGACCGATCTCCGGAGAAACGGAGTTTGAGCCGCTCGGCCGAGAGCGGTTCGGGCTCAAAGGCCACGATGCTCGATTGCGGCCTGAACCTCTTGAACGCCTGGATGCTTTGTCCGCGATTGGCCCCGATGTCGACGATCAGGCCATTGGCGCTGGAGGTCCAAGTCGCGCCCCTGTACTCGGGTTTTGCGAGGTAGGAGGCCGCCGCGTCCTTGAATGCGAATCGCGCCGCGGCAACGCCGGGGATGTTCGCATATGCGAAACGGGCAAAAGGCTTCAAGTTCATGACGATAGGACCTTGCCCAAGCGCATGCAGCGGCTATTAATCGCATATTAAACAAAATAAATGTGATTGCAATATCCGTCATTTAAATATAGGGAATGTAGATAATTTATTAAATCGTGCAGCGAAAGTTCCCATGGCGACCGCTTTGAAGGTTGGCGAAACCGATGCTTCGTATGGGCTGGCGGAGAGCCTCGTTTCCGAGGTCGCGGTGCTCATCGTCGGTTACCGGAACTCGGAGGACGTCGTTGATTGCCTGTTGGCATTGTCGCGTGCGACCACGTCGCCCACTTTCGACATCTTCATTTGCGAGAATGGCGGTCGTGATGCCTATCACCACCTTGTAAGCGCCCTGATCAGCGAAGAAGGGCCCTGCCGGCGGGGCCAATCGTTTGGAATCGCCCTAGATGACAACACCAGCCGGTTTACGAACGTTCAGCGCCTGTCTCTGCGCGGAAGATCGTCAAATGTCTGGGTGGGGTGCGCCTACGACAATTTGGGCTATGCCGGCGGGATTAACGCGTGGTTGCGTCCCCTCTCTGCGATACCCACCTGGTGCGCCATCTGGATCCTGAATCCCGATACTCAGCCGACCGAATCTGCCTTGGCGGCGCTGCACGAACGGGCACAATCCGGCCGAAAGGCGATGGTGGGCAGCACCATTCTGGACAGCCTCGACGCAGATCACGTGAGATTTCGCGGCGGGCTTTCCTGGCAGAGGCTGGCGGCGAGAGACGTTGCCATAGGCCTGGGAGAGCTTATTGACATGTCCTGCAACATCGCCGCCGTTGAAGACGCGATGGATAGCCCTTCGGGGGCATCGATGTACGTGACCCGTTGGTGCATCGAGCGGATCGGCCTCATGGATGAAAGCTATTTTCTGTTTTACGAGGACATGGATTGGGGGCTTCGCGCAAGGCACTTGGGGCTCGGTTATGCGGCCGATTCGATCGTCATTCACAAGCGAGGTACGACGACGGGATCGGGCAGAGCTTCGGTGCTCTCCGTCTATCTCCAGCACCGCAATTGCGTTCGCTTCGTGCGACGGCATTTTCCGTGGTCGCTGCCTCTGAGAGTTGCGGTTTCGCTCATGTACGCATTCAGGTTCTTGCTGCAGGGCGCGCCAAGCAACAGTCGCGCAGCGGTCGAAGGACTTGTCGCGGGACTGAAGGGTGAGATGGGCCAGCCGAAGGAGCGGATGGCCCAATAGCGAAGCCGGGGGCGCCTCCAGATGCGGCAGCCGATCCTTGTTCAGGCGCTTCTATTGCTTGCGGTAGCGAGCCTCGAAGCCGGTGGAGTTGCTGCACGCGCGGCCGAGCGCGACAGGTCCGAGTGGCCCAACGAAACGAATACGGGAGTGCGGCCGGACGCGAAGCTGACGCCGTCTGGCGACGTCGTGGCGGATCAGGCCGGCGCGACCTTCTCAGGCCTCGACATTGCAGGCCGCGTCTACATCAAGGCGCCGAACGTGACGTTGACGGACTCCCGAGTGACTTCCGCGTCGTTTTACATCGTGAGAATCGAGCCGGGTGTAACGGGCACGGTGATCCGGAATTGCGAGATCAACGGCGTCGGCTCCGGCAACGATGGTTCGTACGGCATCGTTGGCCAGGGTACGTTTGTCGGAAACAACATCTATAATGTCGAGAACGGAATTGGGGTGTCCGGGTCCGATACGCTCATCCAGGATAACTACATTCACGATCTCCTTGCGTCCGGTTCTCCGCATTACGATGGCATCTCGATCGATGGCGGCAATTCCAACGTGGTCATCAGGCACAACACGGTCATCAATGCGCACACGCAGACCTCGGCGGTCATGATCGACAATTATTTCGGACCGATCTCGAATATTGAAGTCGACGGCAACCTGCTGATAGGCGGCGGTTACACGGTCTACAGCTCGGCGCAATTCAATGGCGGGGCGGTCGACGGGGTTTCTTTTACGAACAACCGGATGGGCAGAGGCAAGTGGGGCTATAGCTCGATTGTGAAGAACGTCCCGGTCTGGCGAGAAAATGTCGATGACGCGACAGGCCGCCGTGCCGGCCCGAGGTAATCAGTGCCTGGCTTCGGGCCTCCTGCCTATGCCACCCGCCGGAACCAGAACGAACCGGGCTGGCGCGAGGGTTCGCGCATCAGAACCGGACATGCGTCGTTCAGCCTGTCTCTGTGGGAACGGGCGAGCCAATTGACCGCGCCAATGATCTCGAAATGCGGGTTGAAGCTCAGGAACGCCTCGAGTAGATACTGTTCATTCCACAGCCAGCGGTCGCGAAGTATCCATTGAGCGGGATAGTCGTGCGGCGTGAAGACGTCGTGGACATGGATGATCACATTGGGGCGAAGCAGGCCGAGCACGTGCAGGTATTCGTGCAGCACGTCACCCTGCGGCCGGATCATGTGGGATGAGTCGATAAAGAGAATGTCATTCTCGTCCAGCGTCTCGAACAGGCTGTCGGGACAGCACTCGACCTTTTTTCTCAAAACCGTCACGCCAGTCGATTCGAGCCACGGCTGCTCAAACGGCTCAATGCAGATCTGCTCACAATGATATCGTGGATCGTCCTTCCTGTTCGCCGCTATCGCGAGGCGGGCCATGAGGGTCGAATTTCCACTGCCGACCTCGATGATGCGTTTGGGTCGGAAGTAACGGATCATATTATAAAGAAATTCGGCATCTCCAGGCTCGAAGGAGCCGTTGTGGTAGCCAAATTCGCCCGGGCCTTTTTGATGGACCGGAATTGCGAGTAGTTCGTCCCGGTAGTTGAATTGCGCGATCAGAGCGAGCTGTGCCGCTTCGTTCAGGTTCAGTCCGGCTATTTGCCTCGGCAGATCGAGATCGCGCTTCAGGTCTGCCGGAAAAACGATGGGCTCGTAGTAGTGATGCCGCACGATGGCGAACTGAAATCTGTCGCAGACAGACCTCGACAAGGGGGCTCGATCACGAAGGCGACTCACGAGGATTGCAAGCGGAGCAAAAAGCAGGATGAACGGCGCCAAAACCAGATCAAGTATTCTGTAAACAGACTTCCGGAAATAGTGCATGGATCACTTCCGATCTGAACGAAGAAAACGAGGGCAATCAGCGGTCCGATAACGCTCCATCTCGATGCACGAGAATATTGTGGCCCATTGGCATTCCACCGTCCAGACCACGGCCATCCCTCCAGTTCGTCCGGGCCGTAAAAACACGGGGCCGCCTGGGCTCTTTGCCTGCCGGAAAGGGCATCTTCAGCGTAGCTTTGGCAACAACGCAGCGAGCCTGGCGTGAGCGGCGGTCGATTGCGGGATAACTCCGCGCGCGATTCAACATCAGGCCCTCCAAGCGGCTCCTTCGAACGCCACATCTCTCGTGAGGTGTGGCCAGGAGCGTCTTGCCAGTAATCCTTTGCTGAAGGCAGGGATTATATATCGCCAATTAAATTGGAAAATGCCGAGCGCCCCGTGCTGGTGGATGAGCACGACCCTCTCTGCCGGCGCTGACGAAGATTGAAGTGAAAAAGTTCGCGGTGTGCTCTTGTGGCAACGCGCGAACACTCGCAATCTGGTGCAGCTTATATGGCGGAGTTGCTTCGGTTTTTTTTAATCCCGCTGAATTAAGTCGAGCGTTGGACCCAAAAAATGACCCTAGTCGCGCCGCCGTCTTGTCCCAAAAAAGCCCCCGCCGATGGAGCATGACACGGCCCGTGGCGCGCCTTTGGGGATGATGCGCCCACGTTCGATTTAACTGCGAAGGAGAAATTTATCTTGGCAACGACGACTGCGTGGCCTGATGCTACGAACACTGGAGTGTCGGCGGGCGTGACCCTCACTCCTTACTACGGGGATCTCGTAATCAACACAGCGGGCGCCGTGATCAGCGGCCTCGACATCCATGGATCGGTCTTCATCAACGCTCCGAACGTCACGTTGGAGAACTGCAAGGTTACGACCGACGCGTTCTACGCCGTGAGGGTTGCGACGGGTGTGACCGGGGCGGTGATCCAGCACAATGAGATCAATGGCGTCGGCTCGGGCAACGACGGCGACTATGGAATCATGGGTCAAGGGACGTTCATCGCCAACAACATCTACAACGTCGAGAACGGGATCGGAGTGGATGGAGGGAATACCCTCATCAAGGACAACTATATCCACGATATGATCGCGTCGGGATCTCCGCACTACGACGGTATCTCGATCGACGGGAATAACTCCAACATCACGATCAGCCATAACACGGTCATCAATGACCATACCCAAACGGCTGCGATCATGATCGACAACTACTTCGGGCCCGTCTCGGACGTCACTGTCGACAACAACCTGCTGTACGGTGGTGGCTACAACATCTACAGCTCGGCCCAGTTCAACGGCGGATCGGTCACGGGAGTGGTCGTCACGAACAATCATATGGGCGGGGGTTATTGGGGCCCGACGGCATTCACCGGCAACTCCCCGGTTTACACCGGCAACGTCGATGACAGCGGGACTCTTGTCGCGACGCTCAACACGTCTGCGAACAGCGGCTCGGGCTCAACAGCCCCGTCTGCCCCGACTGTACCATCCGCTCCCGTCATCGCGTCGTTCTCGACCGATAGCGGCACCGCTGGCGACAAGATCACCAACGACAACACCATCGAGCTCAAGGGGTCCGCTGCTGCCGGCAGCACGGTCAAGTTCTACGATGGTACGACCCAGATTGGTTCGACGACCGCGGATTCGAGCGGCAATTGGGACTACATCACGAAGGTCCTGACTGACGCCAAGCACACGCTGACCGCAACGGCGACTACCACATCGGGTCAGACCAGCGCGGCGTCGTCTGCGTTGGCAATCACCGTCGACACCAAAGCGCCGACCGCGCCGACCATGGCCAGCCATACGGTGAACAGTGCCAATCAGGTGGTGTTGTCGGGCACGGCGGAAGCGAGCAGCGTCGTCAAGGTATTCGACGGCACGACCCAGATCGGGACCGTCACGGCCGACAGCAGTGGCGCGTGGGGCTACACCAGCGCTGCCCTAGCAGCCGGTTCGCACAGCCTCACCGCCAAGGCAACGGACGCGGCAGGCAACACCGGCACGGCGTCCACCGCGTTCGCGGCGAGCATCAGCACCTCGGCCCCGACGTCACCGTCGTCGCCGACCGCGCCCACGTCGCCGACTGCCGGTACGGTCGTCGAGTCGGCCGGCTCGACAACTCTCGTTGAGAGCAGCGGCAAATTTTACCTCAACGGCAGCACCGGATCGGGCCCCACGCTGAAGGATGACGGTGTGGCGTTTGTGAAGGGGTCGGATGGCACCTGGGCACCGATTGGTGCGGAAAAGACTGCGACGGGCTATGAGGTTGTCTGGAAGGAGGCCAGCACCGGTCAGTACACGGCGTGGAACACCGACAACAACGGCAACTACGTTTCCCATGTCGACAGCCTGACCGGGTCAACGTGGGGGGGCTCCGTGTCGGGTACGGACTCCGGCCTGAAATCGCTGGAGGCCACCTTCCATCAGGATCTGAACGGTGACGGTCAGATCGGTACTTCCACAGCAACCGCACCGACGTCGCCAGCGCAGACAACTGGCAAGGTCGTCGAGTCGGCTGGTGTGACAAGTCTCGTTGAGAGTGGCGGCAAATTCTACCTCAACGGCAGCAGCGGAACGGGCCCTTCGCTGAAGGATGGCGGTGCCGATTTCGTGAGCGGGTCAGATGGCACCTGGGCTCCCATCGCCGCGGAGAAGACGGCGACGGGCTATCAGGTTGCCTGGAAGGAGGCGAGCACCGGTCAATACACGGCGTGGAACACCGACAACGACGGCAACTACGTCTCCCATGTCAGCACCCTGACCGGCTCCACCTCGGGCGGCTCGGTGTCGGGTACGGACTCTGGCCTCAAGTCGCTTGAGACAAGCTTCCATCAGGATCTCAACGGCGATGGGCAGGTCGGTACTTCGAGCCTGGCTACGTCGTCCACGAGCACCACGCAGACCATTGCTACTTCGAGCCCAACGACCAGCAACACACAGACGAGCACTTCAGGCAATGACGTGTTCGTTGGCACCAGCAAGGCCGACACTTTCTCGTTTGCCGCGAATTTCGGCAACGATGTCATCAAGGGCTTCGTTGCCAGCGGACCTGCTCACGACACGATCGAGTTTAGTAAGAGCGTGTTCGACAGTTTTGCCAGTGTTCTCTCCCACGCGACCCAATCAGGCGGCGACGTCGTCATCGCGACGGGGGACGACACGCTCACGCTGAAGAACATGAAGGTCGGTTCGTTGACCAGCCAGGACTTCCACTTCGCGTAAGGTGTGAGCATCCACACCGAGTAGTACTCAACAACTGCCTTGGGGATCTCTTGGGGGATCTTCCGTCAAAGGCATGGTTCAAGGGCGACTACCATGATTGACTTTGGACGGCGGGGGGGATTCCCCCCGCCCGCGAATCTCATTCGGATTCCACTTCTTCACATATCAGAGCTCTGGGCGTCCGGACGACAGTGGGCGGATGACGCCGAACTGCGGCCCACGCGACTGATCGGCTTGGCGAGGCGGCCGGTCGAGGCCCTGCGGCAACGGATGTTCGCTGGTCGGTCCGGACCGGCGGAGCCCTATGAGGAACCGCAGTCGGAGATGTCGGCTTTCCTGCGGTCTTGTCGCCGTATTTTCTGGGCTCTCGCGGCCTTCAGCGGAATGAGCAATCTCCTCATGCTCACCGGCTCGTTTTTCATGCTGCAAGTCTACGACCGCGTGCTGCCCGGACGCAGCATACCGACGCTGGTCGCCTTGATGGTTCTGGCCACGGTCCTCTACGTGTTTCAGGGGGGGCTCGACTTCGTCAGAAGCAGGATCAGCGCGCGGGTCGGGCGGTATTTGGATGAAAGGCTCGGCGTTCGCATATTCGACGCGCTTGTTCGTCTGCCTTTGAAGACCAGGGCCGATGGCGACGGCCTGCAGCCGGTGCGGGATCTGGATCAGGTCCGCAGCTTTCTGTCGAGCGGCGGGCCGACTGCGCTCTTCGATCTACCCTGGATGCCGATCTATCTCGGCGTTTGCTTCCTCTTTCACTTCTGGATTGGCGTCACTGCGCTGGCCGGCGCGTTGGTGTTGATCGGCATTACCATGCTCACGGAAACCCGGACGCGCGGGCCGGCAAAGGCGTCCTCGCGTCTCGCAGTCTCGCGAGCGGCACTGGCGCTCGAGGGACGGCGAAATGCCGAGGTTCTGCAGGCCATGGGCATGCGGCAGCAGGCGGCGTTGCGTTGGCGGGATGTCAACGCGAAGTACCTCGCGGCCCATGAGCGGGCCAGCGACGTCGCTAACGGGCTCGGAGGCGTCTCCAAGCTCTTTCGAGCGATCTTGCAATCGCTGGTTCTCGCCGTCGGCGCAGTCCTCGTCATCAACCAGGAATCGACGGCCGGGATCATCATTGCCGGATCAATCCTCACGGCGCGGGCGTTGGCGCCTGTCGAAATGGCCATTGCGAACTGGAAAGGGTTTGTTGCTGCGCGGCAATCGGGGGGGCGGCTCGATGCTTTGCTGAAACTTCTGCCCGGCGAGGAGGAGCGGCTGGCATTGCCTCCTCCTGTTGAAACTCTCACCGTCGAGCATCTCTATATCGGCGCTCCGAACTCGGAGCAGCCCACCGTCAATGACGTGTCGTTCCAGTTGCGGTGCGGGCAGGCGGTTGGAATCATTGGTCCGAGCGGATCCGGCAAATCGACGCTGGCACGTGCGCTGGTTGGGGTATGGCCGGGCATTCGAGGCCGGATACGGCTGGACAACGCCGCACTCGATCACTGGTCTTCTGACGCCCTCGGCAAGCACATCGGGTACCTGCCTCAGGACGTGGAGTTGTTCGACGGCAGCATCGCGATGAATATTGCGCGTTTCGATCCGCAGGCGACCGCCGCCGCTGTTCTGGAGGCCGCGCATGCCGCGGGCGCGCACGATCTCATCCTTTCGTTTCCGGATGGCTACGGCACGAAGATCGGCGAGGGAGGATTAGCACTGTCGGCGGGGCAGCGGCAGCGCATTGGGCTCGCTCGCGCCTTCTACGGCAAGCCATTCCTGGTGGTGCTCGATGAGCCCTCGTCCAATCTCGACGCCGAGGGCGAGGAGGCGCTGACCGAGGCGATCCTGAACGTGCGCCGTCGCGGCGGGATCGTCGTCGTGGTTGCCCATCGTCCGAAGGCGCTTGAAGGCGTCGATCATGTCTTGTGCCTCGGGGAAGGCAGGGTTCAGTCCTTCGGCAAGAGGGAGGAGGTCCTCAAGAAGGTCTTGCGAAATCCCGTGCCGCTCAAGGTGGTCGCGGAAGCTCAAGGAGGCAACCGATGAACGGCCAGGTGGTGGCGCCGGCATTGCAATCCATCCAGCGTTATATGATCGTCGGTATGATCATGTTCGGTCTGGTGACATTTGGGATCGGCGGTTGGGCGACAACGAGCCAATTGTCGGGCGCGGTGATCGCCCAGGGCGTGGTCGTGGTGGATTCGAGCGTCAAGAAGGTTCAGCACTCCACGGGTGGGATCGTGGGTGAGTTGCGCGTGCGCCAGGGCGATCGGGTCAATGCAGGCGACGTTTTGATCCGCCTCGACGAGACTCAGACGCTCGCCAATGCGACGATCGTCACGAACAGCATCGATGAGCTGCTCGCGCGCCAGTCTCGTCTCGAGGCCGAGCGCGATGGTGCCGAGCAGGTCGTGTTTCCCAAGGTGTTGCTCGACCGAGCCAAGGAGAACAACTCCGAGGCGAGCCGTGCAATCGCTGCGGAGCGGAAGCTGTTCGACCTCCGCCGTCAGGCAAGGAGCGGCCAAAAAGCGCAGTTGCAGGAGAGAAGCGCGCAGCTGGAGAACGAGATCAAGGGCTATACGGGGCAGACCGAGGCCAAGCAGAAGGAAGTCGAGTTCATCCGCCAGGAGCTCGAGGGCGTGCGCAGCCTCTGGCAGAAGAATCTGGTGCCGATCACGCGGCTCAATTCCCTCGAGCGCGACTCCGCACGCATCGAAGGCGAGCGCAGCCAGTTGGCCGGCATGATTGCGCAATCGAAAGGCAAGATCTCCGAAATCGGCCTCCAGAGCATTCAGATCGACCAGGACCTGCGGACGGAAGTCGGCAAGGACCTCATCGAAACGCGCTCAAAACTCTCCGAACTGGGCGAGCGCAAGACTGCGGCGGTCGATCAACTGCATCGGATCGATATCAGGGCGCCACAATCCGGCCGCGTCCACGAGCTCAGCGTCCACACGGTCGGCGGCATCATCTCACCCGGCGAGCAAATCATGCTGATCGTGCCTGACGCGGATTCGCTTGCCGTCGAGGTCAAGATCGCACCGAAGGATATCGACCAGGTCTATGTGGGGCAGACAGCGACGATGCGCTTCGCAGCGTTCAACCAGAAGACCACGCCCGAGATCGACGGCGAAGTGAGCATGGTCTCGGCAGACATCACGCAGGATCAGCGTGCCGGCACGAGTTACTACACCGGTCGCATCCTGTTGAAGCCGGAGGAGCTGGCGAAGCTCGGTTCGGCCAAGCTGCTGCCAGGAATGCCGGTCGAGGTCTTCATCAAGACAGCTGGTCGGACCGCGCTGTCCTATCTGCTCAAGCCGCTGCACGATCAGGCGGAGCGTGCATTCAAGGAGCGCTGAGGCGTCGCGGAAGCAAGCAGCGCTCGACCGCATGCATTCGGCGCCGGCGCCCTATCCCTGGTCGCCGGCGTTGCGACCTGCCCCTGAAAGCGCGGCTGGGCGGCCGGACGCATCGGCGGCGGGCGTGCCCGGCCGACGAAAGCGCATCACGGGCCGGGACGGAGTCTGCGGTCTGATTTGAAAGCCCCGCCGCTGCGTTCTGGTGATGTCAGGCCGCCGCAGGATATTTAGCGCAGCGAACGTGGTGAAGTCACCCCACCGCCTGATCAACCTCAGTAAATCGCGCGGCTTTCGACGCATCGACCGTGACGGATGCCTGTTGCCCGTGGGCGAGACCAAGGATCGCTCGAACGAACGTCCGCTCAGTACGTCCATTCGCCTGGCGTACAGTGTCATCGCGGTCACGAAGGCAAGGATTATAGCTTCGGCCCCCAGAATGACGAGCAACTCATCTGGCATATGCAATCCTGTCCGGGAAAGTCCATTTTGAAGACTTGCCTCAGTGAATAATTAAATCAACAGATTTATTGTAATTTGACGTTGAGCTTTTGCTGCAGCTCCGTATCCGCGAGACGCACGTGCGCGCTTCATGAGCCTTTCGATCGGACGACCCAGCCGATCAGGACTTCTCGCCCCACTCGTGCTTCCCCATTCTTCCTGGGGCACGAACCGCGGATACCTGCTGCGACCTTCCCATGTCTATTTAATTGCTATTAAAGCATTGAACGTCTATTTAAATTGAAATAGGATTAAATAATATAATCGACGCGTTTCCCACGACGGGGCGGCCGCGCTGTGCGGTGAGGATCCTGGCCTTGTTCGGCGTTCGCAGGGGGATCGGCAGATGCAACCAACCTCGGGACCGATCATTGCGACAGCCTTGGCAGTCATGATCGGGAGCGTTCAGTGGGCGGGCGCGGCATTGTTGACCGCGCCAGGGGCTTCGCAAGCGGCCCTTGCGCATATCGAGCAGGGACGCCCGACCCTTCCGCCCCTCACTTATACGGTGTTTTGTCTGCGCTATCAGGCCGAGTGTCGCCCGCGGCGCTCATTCCGCGGCGGGCCGACCCGGCTGACGAAGGAACGGTGGGCGGAGCTGAAAGCAGTCAATCGCACCGTGAACCGCGCCATTGCTCCGCAGCCTAATGAACTCGGCCTTGCAGGTGAGGAGTGGATCGTTAACCCCGATCGTGGTGATTGCAACGACTACGCAGTGAGCAAGCGTCACGAACTGCTGCAACGCGGCTGGCCCGCGCGGGTCCTGCTATTGAGCGAAGTAGTCACCAGCTCTGGGGACCATCACCTTGTGCTGGTGGTGCGCGCCAGTAGCGGCGACCTGATCCTCGATAACCTCGTGCCCGAGATTAAGCTCTGGTCGCGGGTGCCGTATCGTTGGGTCCGCATGCAGATGCCGAGCGACAGCCGACTGTGGACGACGATTGGCCGTCCGGGAGCATGACTCCTGTCATGTGGCCGGAATCATGCGGAACTGCACCGGCGGGACGACTGTCTCAAAGCATGCAAGTGCGGTGAGGGCATCGGCTCTGGCGTGCCCCACTGACCTATACAAGTCTCACAAGTGGGGCTCCCGGCGCACTCGTCGTCATGACGCCGCGAGGCCCACGTTGCCGGCGGCCGAGGGGTCCACCCAACGCCGGATCGTGCCGTCATATATATCGGCACCATAGAGCCAGCCGTCGGGCCCCTTCTGCATGTCCACAATGCCTTGCACGTTGTCCACCAACTGGACGCTTGCGACCTGCCGGTTCGCATCGAGCGTCGCGGCGAAGATCGTTCCATTGTAGACGTCGTCGAAGAACATCGTGTTCTGATTGTAGAAATCTCCCGCGGTGATCACGTGGAAGTTGTCCGGTGCCCCGTGGCTCAGAGGCAGGATCGGGAACACGGCAGGCGGGTCGGACAAATTGTTGCGGTTGCCATTGTTGTAAAAGGTGATCGCCTGCGAGAGGTTCTGGTAGCTGGCGGTTTTGTTCGGACCTTCAAAGTAGGGCCATCCGAAATTCGAGCCCGCGGGCCCCGTATTGAGCTCTTCCCAGTTGTTCCAGCCCACGTCTCCGAGCACAGGCAGATTCGTGACGGGATCGAAGCTGAAGCGGTACGCGTTGCGGACGCCGTAGTAGAACACTTTCGACTGATTGCTGTTTGGATCGCCGGCCTGATAATACGGATTGCCCGGCGCTCCCTCGCCCGTGACAGGATCGATGCGCAAGAGCTTGCCCGAGAGGTTATGGATGTCCTGGACCCGCACTGCGCGGGGATCGACGAAGTTGTACGATGTGCCATCCCCGACCGTCATGTAGAGGTACCCGTCGGGGCCGAAATGAACGGCGCCGATCGAATGCGAATCGCTGTCGGTCGCAAGATAGTCGCGGATGTTCTGGTTCTGGATGCCGGCTCTGTCGGGATCGTTGTCCTGCGCTCCTGTCTCGATCTGGCTGGCGGGAGCCGTGATCGTGGTGCCGTTGACGATCCCGGAAGGAACGATGCTGGGATCACCGCCGCTGTTCGCGTCGGGACGGCTGGTATAGGCCCAGGTGCTGTTCTTGCCGACCAGCACCACTTCGCTGGCCGGATCGGCGATCATCGTGCTGGAGTCGACAGTGACCCTCACCAGACGACAAGGTCGGTTGCCGCCCTGATCGGCGGCCGCAAGGCCGCTCTGGCCCGCCGTCTCGGGCGGATCGTAGGTGTAGAGCAGGTAGACATAGTGGTTGGTTGCGAAATTCGGGTTCACCGCGATCCCCAGCAGCCCGCGATCACCGAAATCATTGATCTCGCTCGAAAGGTCGATGAGCGGAGTCGATCGCAATGTGCCGTTGTCCACCACCCGCACCACGCCGTCCTTCTGCGCGACCAACATGTAGCGGCCGTCGGGAGTCCAGTCCATCGCCGCAGGCTGGTTCAGCCCCGAGACGGCCGTCTCGCCCACGAGATTGCCGAGAGCGGGGTTGTCGTTGTCCAGGATCTTCACGGTCGTTGTCGCCTGAGCGCCAAGCGTGGCGCCCGTCGGATTGCTCAAGGTGATGGTGAAGGTCTCGTCGTTCTCCGGCGTCGCATCATTGATGATCGGCACCGAGATGGTCTGGCTCACCTGGCCGGCAGCAAAGGTCACCGTGCCGGATGTGGTCGTGTAGTCGGATCCTGCAAGTGCGCTGCCGCTGCTCGTCGTGAAGCCGGCCGTGGCTGCCTGACTGACGTTGCCGCTGCGGAGCAGCGTGATCGTCGCCGTCGGGCTGCTCTCCGCGACACTTACCACGACGTCCGCCATAGCGATCGAGGCGGGTGAGTCGTCGTCGACGATGGTTACGAGCACAGTGCGTGGAGCCCCGAGGGAGCCGGAGCCGGGATTTTGAAGGCCGATGGCGAACGTTTCGTTGCCTTCGATCAGTTGATCGTTGACGATCGGGATGGTGAAGCTCTTCGTGCTCTCGCCCGGTGCGAAGACGATCTGGCCGGTGTTCGCCCGACCGTTGAAGGTGGGCTGGATGAAGTCCGATCCTGCCGTTGCGCTTCCGCCGGTACCGATTTCGTTCGTCGTGTACTCGACGGTGTTTTGCGACGAGAGGTCGCCGGAGCGTGTGACGGTGACGGTGGCCGTGCCGGCCGCTTCACTGGCATAGATCGTCGACGTGTTGAGGAGCGCGATGATGTTGGACGGGGCGAACACGACGTCGCGGAAGTAGTTTGCATTCTGATAGACGTTGGTCGGGAAGACGCCCTCGGTGTAGTCGAAGACGCCGGCGCCGACCGGCGCGTTCAGGCCGCCATTGCTGATGCCGGACGCGAAGCCCTGCGTGGTGGAGACGTAGTAGCTGTTGATA
>NZ_JACBZW010000001.1:902530-916390 GCF_013408065.1 Bradyrhizobium sp. IAR9 | reverse complement strand
GTCGCCGTGCCGCTGATCGTGACGACGCCGGCGTCGTTGACATTGGCCACTTTCGTGGCGGTCGCGGCGCTCACCGGGGTCTCGCTGCTGCCCAGGGAGTCCGTGTAGACGGCGTTGACACGTATGAAGCTGCCGACCAGGGACTGCCCGAGAGTCAGTGCGCTCGCCGTCGCGCCCGTGATGTTGGTCCACGAGTTGCCGTTCGTGCTTCGCTGCCATTGATAGGTGATGTTGCCCGGCACGCCATCGGCATCGCTCACCGTCGCGGTCAAGGTCTGGTTCTGCGTCGGCGTCCCGCTGACGCTCACCGTGCCGGGGTGGTTGTTGGGGTTGGTCACGCTCGCAGCGAACACGACGTCGCGGAAGTAGTTTGCATTCTGATAGACGTTGGTCGGAAAGACGCCCTCGGTATAGTCGAAGACGCCGGCGCCGACCGGCGCGTTCAGGCCGCCATTGCTGATGCCGGACGCGAAGCCCTGCGTGGTGGAGACGTAGTAGCTGTTGATATTGACCGAGACCACGTAGGTCGTGCCGGCCGCGATGGTGAGCGGCGTGGCGAGGGTCGCCTGCTGCCAGCCCGACGCGCCTTCGTTGGTGAACGTGACAGTCGCCAGCTCCTGGCCCGTTGCCGACCAGATGTGGCCGACATGGCTGCCGGTCTCGTTCGAGGCCTTGTAGTACCGGATCGCCTGGATCGTGCCGGGCGTGCTGGCGGTGAAGCGCATCCCCAGCTCATAATCCGCGCGTGTCCCGTCGGTGGCGTTGGTGATGGACGGCGTCTGGGTGGTGAACAAACTGGCCATTTTGTTCTCCCGCGTAAGTCGATTCCTGCACTTGGTGATTTAACGGAAGGCAAAGTTAAATAAATTATATATTTATTTGTCTCATCTTTTATTCCGCCTGTGAAGCAACCAGCGTGTGCACGGATCTCAATTTCTCTTGAAGGGTGTGTTCGCTGCTGGCCTCAGCGCATGAACAACTGCCTGGTGGGGCTTCGCGCTGGAGGTTTCGGGAAGCGGCACCGCCTACGCCGGCAGTTCGGGGCGCAAGACACCAAAAGCGGGTGGCGCGCCGCGTATTCCCGCGTTCTACCTTCGCCGTCCAGCTCTTATGGCTCCATCCGTTTCGCGATCAGATCGGCGAACTCACCCAGGGTCCGCGCCGCCTCGACCTCGCCCACGCGGAATCGTACGCGAAACTTCTGCTCGACGGCGATGACGAGCGAGATCTGCATGAGCGAGTCCCACTCCTCGACGTCCGCCGCCGAGAGCTCGGGCTTGGCTGCGACCTTATCGAGGAAGATGCCGTCGAATACCTCCTGCAACTTCGCCAGTACTTCAGCCTGCTTCATAAGCCCTCCGGGTTACGCGTATCTTTGTCGACCGAATCTGATACTTCCCCACCTCGAGCTCGAACTCTTTTCGGGCGGCGGAGTCTTCCGTACGCACGAATCCAAACGCCTCGTAGATTCCGGCGACCATCCCGTTCTTGGCTGTCGGAAGATAGATGCCGCGCACTTTTGCGCAGCCGGCGACCTCTGCAATCCGAAAAATCTCAATCATGATCTCGTCCTCAACTTGGCGCTTGAGCACGCGGCAGCTCATGAGCCAGGTGTCGATCACGAAGACGCCGTCCTCGACCTTTGCAATGACCACGGAGATGAGCCCGGAATCACCGAACCGGTCCTCGAGCCGCATCGTGAAGCACCGGTAGTCCGGTCTGCTCAGGAGCCCCTGGATCTCGGTTTCGGAGCGACGGACCGTCGTCAGGTTGAATTGGTTGCTGCGCGCGATCAGCTGGGCAATGCGGGGCAGGTCGAGCGCGTCGAACTCCTTGATCGTAGCCCGCATCTCGAGCGAGGCGAGGTAGGCTGGCATGTCGGTCACGCTCGCCGCCAGCTCCGTACGTCGCCGTTCCTGCCTGTACTGCGCCGTCCGCCCGAGATCCTCCTCCGTGACGGTCCGCGGCTCGAAATGGCGTCCGGCCTGGAGGCGGCCGATGAACTCGGCGGGGTCCGGCCCGAGGAGCACGCCTTCGACCAGGGGCTGAAACTGGCGCACGATCTCGATTTCCGCCGGGTTGTCGTCGGCGAAGACGAAGCTGTCCAGGCCGAGGTGCAGTTCATCCGCGATCCGCTGCAAATTGTCGGACTTCGGGTCCCAATTGGCTTTGAAGGCCGCGAAATGCTCCAGGCGGAGAACCATCTCGGGATGCTTCTCGAAGACCTCGACCGCGCGCGCATGGTCGTTCTTGCTGCAGACCGCGAGCAGCACGCCGCGCTCGGAAAGCGCAAGAAGGTATTTCTGGAAGGCCTTGAAGGCTTCGCCGCGGGGCGAGGAGTCGCCGAGCTCGATTCCCTCGATGCCGTCCTCCGCGATCACACCGCCCCAGAGCGTGTGATCGAGATCGAGCACCAGCACCTTCTTGGGGCCTTGCTTACGGGAGGCGATCAGATGGCTGAGCTCTTGCGCGACATCCACCAGAAAATCAGGTGAGCCGAGCTGCTTCGATTCATACCACGCTCGCGCATCCTCCGCGGCCGTGATCCCTCGGCGTGCCGAGAGGAACTCGACGTCGCAGATTTGCACCTCGGCTGGCGCCCGGAGCCCGAGCTCAAGGTTCACCGCTTTGCGGAAACTCCAATCGGCGCCAAGCGTGCGTGAACGGAACGAGCCGAGCCCGAGCTCGGCAGGCAGCGCAAGATTGGCGAGAATTACCGCCGCCCCCGAACGTGCGATGAAGGTCCGCGCCAGGCTGAGGAGGTGCTCCGCGGCGCCAACTGCAGCTTCGCGCTGGCTTTCCATGGCATCGAGCAGCGAGCCGGAAAACCGGCAGCGGCTTCCGTTCGGCAGAATGAAGGCGATATCCGGCTTGAAGGCGTACAGCGGGCTCGAGTCGTCGAGGACCTCCGAGACGAAATTATCGTACTCGCCGAGAAAGCGTTCGCACGCGACGCCGCGAACGGACAGGAGATGTTCGACCAGTTCGTGCAACGGATAAAGGTTGTAGCCGCCGATCAAGGCAAGGCGGAGTCTTGGCTGGACACTCTCGGCCGCGTGCAGCTTGGCCTTTTTTCGAAGCGTCGACAGAAAAAACAGTTCGGAAAAGCTCATCGCGTGCCGCGAGCGGACGGCGAGATGTCCCCAGAACGCGGCATCGCCGGACAGCGCCAGGGACTTGAGTTCGGCGTCATTCACAGGCCGGTCCGGCAAGACGGGTGCAACAGCGAGAATAGCGAGTCTCCCCAGCGAAGGCGGCATCATTTGATTGTCCGCTAAATTAAATCATGATAGAGGTTGGGTCAATTAAATATATTTAAATTTGTTAAATTGGGATGGCGTAGATAAATGACGGCGCATGCGGAACTGGGACCATCGAGCTCGGACACGCTTTTCACCAAGGCTGAGAATCTCAAGCGGCTTCCCGAAGGGAACAACTTGGTCCTCCGGGAGGTCAGGCTGGACGATTCGGCGCAAATCATCGCCTGGCGGAATGACCCCGTGCTCGGCAAGTTCATGGGGCGAGAAAAGCTGACTTTAGCCCGGCAGGAAGAGTTTTTCCGAAGCTACCAGAGCAGGGCGGACGACTATTATTTCATTGCCGAGTTCAAGCGTTCGCGAAAACCGGCCGGCAGCATCGCGATTGCGAACCTGGATTTCGCAACGAAGCGCGGCGAGGTGGCGCGGTTGATCGTCGATCCGGGCGCGCGGCTCTTTCTGGCCGAGATCTTCGATCTGCTGCTCGCGTTTGCGTTCGTGCAGCTGGGGCTTTCGGCCGTCGTCGCCAACGTGCAAAGCCGGAACGGGCCGGCGAAGAACTTCCATGTTCGCCTTGGATTCCAGATCGACGAGATCGCGCCGAACGCTTGGTGGAACGGCGACGACGTGATTACATTTCGGATGTCGCGTGAGGATTATCCGCGGTTAAAGCAAGCCTGGTCGGCGCTGCTCCTCGATGCCAGGGAAAGTTAGCTTCCGCGCGGCTGGCCGGAGAGCGGCAGCGGTGCATCGCGCTTCCGGAGGCGACGGATTTCACGCCCGAACTGGGTGTTGTCCGTCCCCGAGGGCACCTCGCGGACAGCGCGTGGACCATGGACACTTGCGTCTTGGCGCGCCGGCAGGGGAAAGAGGACTGGCAGATGGAGTTGCATTTTCATCATTTAGGAATGGCGTGCCGGAATATCGCAACGGAGTTGCCGGAGCTCGCGACGACTGGCTACCGTCCTGAAGGACCAATCTTCGAGGATCCGATCCAGCAGGTTCGGATTCAGTTCGTGTCGGGCGGCGGTCCGCGCCTGGAACTCATCGAGCCGGCCAGCCCACAATCGCCCGTGATGGGCGTTCTGAAGCGCGGCAGCAAATTCTATCATCTTGCTTACGAAGTGGCCCGCTTCGACGACGCGATCGCTCACTTCAGGGAGCGGCAGTATCTTCCCGTATCGTCACCCGCGCCCGCCGTCGCGTTCGACATGCGTCGCATCGTGTTTCTCGCCTCCGCGACGCTCACGCTCATCGAGCTCATCGAGGCGGGGATCGGGCGTGAATTGGCGAAAGCTCGATCGGGGCTGAGCGACGATTTGCGCGACTCCGTCAGATGAAACTGGTCTACTGCGCCGCACCCACTCAGCAGCGCGGAGGCCGCCTGCCTGCAGTCTCACGATCGGTTCAGGGCCAATCTCCGACAGGAGGATGCCCATGTGCCCCGATGCCGGAGGCGCTGTTGGCCAAACGCCCAATCCATTTGCTGACAATACGGTCCGATCCATATCGCCCCAAAACTGCACGACAATGGCACCAGCGGGCACGCAAGCAGCGAGGTGCGTCGCTTCCGGCGAACCGATGCGGGGCTCAGCCGCTGGTCGCAGCGCGACGATGACTGCATCCCACTCGTCGCGATACATGGCCTGGGCGTCGTCGAAGGTGTCCACGCTCGCTCCAGAGTTCGCCAGACCAGCGCGGAGCGAGCCAACAAAATCATTGTCGCACAGCACAGCAATGCGATTCTTGTAAACGGATAAACCGCAATCGTGGAGTTGCTTCACGCACAGCGGACCGAGAAACGAGAAGACATCGACTGACGGGTGGCGTTCGTTCACGCCGACGATGGGAATTCCGCGCCGCAAGCATGCTTCCATGTCGAGGTCCTCGGGGCGAAATTCCCAGGTCTCAAACATCAAGGCGATGACGGCGTCCCTCGGTAATTTATCAATGAGCGCAGCGGTGAGGGGCCGAAGATGGCCGCTGTTCGTTACAATATCGGTTTGCTGGAGGATATCCGGGGTGATCTGCTCCAAGACGTCGATGCGATCGGCCACGCCGACCGAATCTGCAAGCTCTAGCGTCTGTTGCCTGGCATCGGCTGCTGTGCCGTGCCGTGTAGCTTTCGTGAAGGCATAGACGTGCCTGGCTCCGGCCATGGCCGCAAGGACGGCTGTCACGGCGTAGGCCCCGGTCGCGGCCTCAGTGAGAACTGTTAGTTCAGAGAGGTCCAGGAGTGTTCCCGCAAGGGCTCGGCTCATCAGGCCACCGAGACGCGGCAATGAGAATCCTGGTCGCAAGGCCGTATCGAAGCCGGATCGCAATTGCCTGAACGCTGCTCCGGCCTCGGTTGCTGTCATGAACTGCCTTTCGCTTTGCCACCTTGGGAACAACGCGCGTAAATATATGGTCGAGTTTGGCTGAGCCCTTGCGCGCCGAACGGACTTTACGAGTGAAGTTGATTGCAAGTTAAATAATATATTTATTATAATAATAAATCTATTTATTAATGTCAATAATGTGCAGCGGTGCCCTCAAGGACGCGACCGCAGCGCCTCAATCAGCACCTTAGCCATGGTACAACGTGGTAGAGAACTCGGTAATTTGAAATTGTTGAATTAACAAATTTAATTTGCCGTAGATCCAATTTCGGTCTATTTTTGCTGACCGACGATTGCAGGATAACGCTGATGACCCACCTCGACCCCGCCAGTGAAGATCGTCGCGAGTTCTTGAAGAGCTGTGGAAAATTTGCAGCCGTCACACCTCCGACTATGACGCTGTTGCTGTCCACCTCGCTGACCTCCACCGCCATCGCCAGTTCCGGCGGTCGAATTGTGCAGGGCAACAATGGCTACGGCAACAACGGTGGCGATGGCAGTCCCAATGGGAAACCGGATGGCAACCGCTAAAGGCAAAGGAAGCCTCACCGTCCCGAGCGCACGTCCGAGAATCGGAGGCTCAGCCGGTCCGGCGGCGCCTTTGGGCCGACGAGCGGTCGATTAGGAGATCATTTAGCTTCTTACCGGCTCGAAGCTGCGCTTTCAGCCAGCGGGGCTGTTTGCCGCGACCGGACCAGGTCTCGGCCGGGTCCTTCGGGTTCTGGTATTTCGGCAACACCGGGGGGTAGGGGCGGCGCGGACGTTCCCCGTTCGGGGACGAAACGGCGGTCCCCTCAATTTTGCGCAGCCGCTCTTCAAGCTTGGCCTTTTCCGCGGTCATCCTCCGACTGAGAACGGTCGTGACCTCATCGTAAAGCCGCCACAGCTCGGCCGTGGTCGAGTTGGCCCAGTCACTCTTCTCCATGGAAGCCGTCCCCAGCTACTTCCGAACCGAATCAAGAGCGGGCATTATCAGGACATAGCAGGGTTGGGCAAGCGCGATCCGGGCGCGTGGCGGCGCTCGTGTGCAGCGCAGTACCTAGTGCTAGCGGTTGAGACTGTATCTCCGACCGGGCGGTCGCTTCCTAAACGCCCTCCGTCCGTGGGCTCGTCGTTTGGGCGCGAGCAATCGCTCCTCTGCTTTCAATACGCGACTACGTAAGTTCTGCAATTCGGTGAATTGAACGACGAGGGCCTTATGTGTTTGACGCAAAACTGCCGAAGAATACATGTGAACACCTACTCATTGCTAACGACGCCCGTGCTAATCATTGAATTTGCTGAATTATCGAAATTTGGCTTCAAACGCAGTACTGGACTTCCAGCGGTACTACATGTGCCACGATCAACCGCGGCCTTGTTCTGTTACCAGCCATTGCTTTGATGAATAGTAATACTTTTCTCGCCTCCCTTCCCGGAGCGAGGGCGTTCACGAACGGCCTCGCTTCAATGAAACTTCGTCGAATGTTAGATTTGAATCGTGAATGTCCCTATATATCGTTCGTAATATTCGGCTCTAACTAAGTTAGTTGGATGTTGACCATAATAGCGACTCGCCCCCTTAGTACGCCGATGGACATTCCTGGCGATTATTTTCAGATTGAAACCATCAGAAATTGTAGTCGGAATGTCATTATCCTCGTAGAATTCGCGGTTTCGAATTTTGGATCGAGCACCGCATTCTTACGGTGCTGCACGCATTCTCTGGGCGAGTTACGATAGTGTGGCCATCGAGCGTTGCCGTCAGGTGCTGTCTCCGATCTAAGACCTGCGACATTATTGACGGAGCTGGCTGGCTATAACCCGCGCGTCTCAAAAGGAGAGTGGGACTAAACGGCCGCAAGGGGGGTTGTTAGCAACAGGCAAGGGAAGCATGCGCCGCATCAGAATTGTTATCGCTGATCGACACCCGATCGTCTTGCAAGGAATTAGGAGCGTTCTTGCGGCGCAGCGTGATTTTGCGGTCGTTGCTTCCTGCGGCGATGGCGCAAGCTGTATCGAGGCAATTCGATTTCTTGCACCGGACGTGGCGCTTGTCGATGCTGCACTGCCCGACTTCAGCCGACAGCAGATCCTCGCTCGTCCAAACGCCGTCGGCGCACGCGCTCCGGTAATCTTCTTCACCGGTATCACGGGCGACAGTGAGTTAAAAAGGCTGACCTTGGACGGCGCCTGCATCGTCCTCTCGAAGGATTCGGACGTGGAGATGCTGGTCGCAACCCTGCGGAAAGCTGCCCAGGGCCAAGCTGCGGCCTCGCCGAGCACTGGGCACATCAGCGAGGACGACCTCGCCGGTGTGAAGCCCCTGACGCAACTAACGGACCGGGAGCGGCAGATCATGCGGCTCGTATCGGAGGGGCTATCGAACAAGGAGATTGGGCGTCGGTTGAATCTTGCCGACGGTACGATCAAGGTCCACCTTCATCATATCTTCCAGAAGCTGGAAATCAGCAATCGTACGGTTCTCGCAGCATTGGCGATCTCGCGAAGGGAGCTGCATGCAGCGCCAGATGAGCCGGATTCCCCTAATCTGTTGCGTCAGGATCCCGCCAGCGCGAATTGACGGGTACGTCTGGCGCGCGTTCGGGAGTTTGCGCGAGGGGCGGCCTATCGCGGTGCCAGATGCTCAATCATGTTGAGGCAGGCCCCTTCGGCCTCGGACAACGTTCGAAAGGGCGAGCCGCCAATCTTGATTGCGGCTTGGTTGATGTGGAGCGGACGCCAACTCGCCAGGTAGCCGAAGCGTCCGTGAAAGCCCGGACCTCCCGGGCTTTCGAAACTGATCACGAACGAGAAGCCGTGGCTGCTCGCGCTCCAGATCTCCATGTCCCGGACGCACCGATAGAATTGCAGTGGCATCGCAGTGATCCATTGTAACCGGGCCCCCGCCCGGTGGTTAATTAATTTAACTAAATTAAATGTCGGGAAGCAACTCAAATCGGTGCGTCGGGCAAGTGTGCTCGGAAAATCGGGGGAAGCGCGGCAAATTGCCGAGTTTCGGTCCCGAGCATGCGCACGTTCAGCAACCTCTCGCTAGGTAAAGAAAATTCTTGGTTGAAAATCTATTTAATATATAATAATAATCTAAATACCGTTTTAAATCGAGGAGGCGCATCGTGACCCGGGACGGCAACGAGGATGACGACCGGCGGGAGTTTTTGAAGACCTGCGGAAGATTTGCAGCCGTGACGCCCCCTGCCATGACGCTGCTTCTGTCCACCTCCCTGACCTCAAAAGCCATTGCCCGTTCGGGCGGCCTGCACGGGCCGAGGCAAAGCGACAGCGGCCAGTCGTTCTTCGACAATGATCGGTCGTCCGCGGCCGCCCCGGGGGGCTCCAGCGGCGGATCATCAGGGGGTGGGGGAGCACCTGGTGGTAGCTCTGCTGGATCTTCTCGTGCCGGAGGGGCATCCGGCGGCGGATCCGGCGGTAGCGGCGGGGCCGGTGCTGGCGGAGGCAATGCAAAAGGGCCCTTCGCAACCGGCGGCGGCTCTGGAATTCCAAGTGCAGATGGTGGGGTCGATTGCGCAGAAGAAGACGAGGAAAAGCGCAAGGCCGATTGCCCCGCAGCTAGTACTCAAATTTCCAGCGCAACCCAATCCAGCCGGTAAGACCTTCTCATCCCATGAATGAGCTCGACGGGCTGCCGTGCGGCCAAGCCGGGCCGGGGCCTTGTGCTCCGACAGGTCAAACGCGAGGCCGAAAGCATATCTGGCCAGCCGAGCGGCCTCCCGGGAGACTCGGTCAGGAGGCGTGTCATGAATACCCGCATTCGAGCGCAGAATCCTGCGGCCCTTCTTCGAGAGCGTCTCGAAGCGCTTGTCGCCCAGCTCGCAGAACTCGAGAAGCTCAGAGACCGGGTAGGTCGAGAAGAGAATCGTCAGCGCAAGCTGCGCAAGGCGGACAGTCCCCCATGTCGAGCTCGGACCGCGGGCAGTCGTTCCAGCTTCGCACAGGCGAAGCTCATGCCCGTGCTGCTTGGTTTCAATAAATCGCGGTGTTGTAGCGAGCGTCCCAAAGCAAATGGATGACCGAAGCGGTGCGTGCGGATGGCTCGGGAAAGCAAACCGGCCTACGAGCCTGTCCCGGCTATTCGGCTACCGGGTGAGCGGGGGTGCCGCGCTGGAGCCCCAGGGATGAGCCCGACCGCGCCGTGCGAGACTATCCGATCGATTCTGCGGCTCATGACCTTGTAGCACTCGCATGCCATGGCTTCGAGCCGCGGCCGATCAATCTCGAGCTGGCCGCGCCGACTGGATTTCAGCGCTCTTGACGCGCGCATTGTGCACACGACATGCGTGACGGTGGTGCGGCGAACGCCGAGCAACTCCGACAATGTTTCTTGCGTCAGCGGGAGCAGGTCACCTTCATTCGCACGATCGTGGATGTGGAGAAGCCAGCGCGCTAAGCGCGCTTCGACGGAATGCAGCGCATTGCAGGCCGCCACGTGCTGGAGTTGCGTCAACAACGACATCGTGAAGACCTGCACCATGGATGCGATTGCGGGGCTGCGATGCTGGGCTGCCAGGAATTGCGCAGGCGAGATCTGCAGCGCGGCCCCGGATAGGCGGACGACCGCGGTCGCGGGCGCGGCGGATGCGCCAAATGCTGACGTCAAACCCACAGCGCCCTCATGCCCGATTATCGCCGTGGCAACTGTCTGCCCGTTCGGCAGCTCCGTGATCGCGGCGATCGCGCCGCTAAGGGGGAAGAGAAGATGTTCGATCCGATCGCCCGATCGGATGAGCACGGAATTGCGTTCGATCACGACTTTCCGCAGATGAGGCGCTAGCAAAGCAAAATCCGCTGGCGGCAACGCTGCTAACAAACGATTACCAATTCTAGTCGCATGGTCCATCATGGGATTGGCTCCCGACGGATACTCGGCACTAGAACTCATGCCGATGTGTTGAGCCGCTCTGCGGAGTGCAGCTCAACAGCAAGCCAACCGACCACCACAGATATGGTTCCCATGATCGATGGCGCGCGCGGGCGGCCCGACAATCGCATGCCGCGACTTAGGAATATGGCCCACCGATATCCGCGTTGAAGACGCTGAAGGCGTATCGTCCTTCGACATGCCATCGCTAAGGAGTGGCACGCAACGGGCTCGCAACGACGCGTTCGTACGGGAACGCCGGCTTTGCACTGCAAGGCCAACACGTGACCCAACGCGGGCTTGGATCGCGCCGCGGGTCTAGTGGCAGGGACTGCAGTCCAGCTCCTTGATCCTCCCGGTAACGTCAAACGAGAAGAGCGCACTCATGACACCACTCTTGGTGACGTACGAGATAATGGTCCCGTCGTGCGAGGGATTGAGATCGTTCAATGTACCCGCCGGATATTCTCGGAGGCGATCAATCCAATAGGCACGAAGTGCCTCGTGGCCGGTAACGGTCTTGACGCCCCCGCAGCCGCAGCGAACCACGGCACCTTCGGCATACATTTCTAAGATCGCCTCGATGTCGCCCGCGCGGTAAGCGTCAAGCCAGTCAATCGCAATGGCCATTGGGTCAAATGATATATTTCTCACCTAAATACCATAAAAGCTTGCGATTTTGGGTCATTTTTAAGCCGTTGGGGCCCTCTTTCCCTACTCTATTACCCTCTTTCCCTATTCTATTAATTGTATTTTAATAATCCCGCTTGGCCCCGGCCATATGCCGAAGTACATAGATGGCCGGGCCGAGGCAGAGTTCCAATGTTAGACGTGTCTGTGAAGCAGAGACGGATCCGGCTTCTGATCGTAGATCGACAACCGATCGTTCTACAGGGACTGAAGTCGGTATTCGGGGCACAGCAGGACTTCGACGTTGTCGCATCATGCAGCGATGGGACAAGGTGCCTCGAAGCAATTCGGAATTTGAGACCCGACGTCACGCTTGTTGCTGACAACCTGCCAGATCTGACGGTACCCGAGATCCTCGCGATTGCGAAAGCTGAGGATCTCTCCACGCGCTTGGTGTTGTTTACCGAATCCGAAGCAGATCACGATCTGGCCGCAGCTATTGCTGCTGGCGCCTCCAGCGCAATCTCGAAGCATGCTTCCTCGGCCACTATGCTGCGATTACTGCGGCTGATGACAGAGCGCAGCGTGTCGCCCGAGCAATCCGATCTCTTTCCAGCCGGCGAGGGAACTGACGGCGGCGGCAAAATTGAAACGATGCTGGAGCTGTTGACGCACCGGGAACGTCAAATTGTACAGCTAGTCTCAGAAGGAATGTCGAATAAGGAGATCGCGCGCCAGCTAAACGTTTCCCCAGGGACAGTCAAAGTACACCTGTACAACATATTTCAGAAGCTTGAAATTTCCAACAGAACTGTGCTCGCTACCCTCGCGTTGTTGCAGCGCCCGTCCGGTTTCGGCCTGCCTGCGCTGGCGTTTCTGGCGTTCGCAATTGCGGACGAACTCAAGGCGTCGGAAGCGAACGATGTGGATCCGGATGACGATAGCGCCGGTCGCGCTGGAGAGCATGCCGAATATGAGCCCTGGAAAAGAGCTATTCTCCGACACCTCGTGCTCTGGGACTCCGGCGAGACGCCCACCGAGAGGGACCTCTTCGCCAAGGCGAGCCTGGTCACGAACCCGACGGCGGCAATGGAAGGGCTGCGCCCGGCTGAGCAATCCGTAGGCTCCAAACCATGGAAGGATTACGGCCCAGTTGGATCGAGCACGCCCAATCTTCCTACGCCATTACTGCGGGGAGCCAGCGACACACAGATCGTTGGTGACCCGACTGCGGAACATCAATTCCCGCGGCTTGCGTCAACGCCGACGTTGACTCACGGAGGGTATGGCACCTTCGCCACTCTGACCGGTGCGTTGATCTACGCACTGAACGACCCCCATCTTGCCGTGCAATCGCATGACCCGGGCAAGGCGCCGATCGACAGCTTCGTGGTGGTCACCGGCGAGAATGCGAACACAAAACTGGCCGCAATAACCGATGCTGATACCAATGATGTAGACGGCTCGCCTCCGGCTTTCCCTTTGCACGATTTGCGCCTGCCTGCCGCGCTTGTGACCACCGGCGACGAACGCGTCGCTGGAGAAGGCACTTCGAGCCAAATGAGCCATGGCGCTGCGGATGACAACCTGCAGGAACCTCTTGGCTCACTGGGCTCTGGTCGCGATGCCGGTATTGGCGGAGATGGCCGCGATCAACTGATGGGCGGCAACGTTGGCGAAAACGTTGTTTTTCGCTCCCCGATCGATTCCCATTCGACCTCTTCCCACTCCGGCTTCGATTTCGCATCTGGATCGAGCAGGATCAATCTTGCCGCTTTCGGAGCGCTTGCCTGGCTCCATATGACAGCAGCAAGCAAGTCTATACCGCCGCATACCCTCGCTTGGATCTACAATCCCGCAACCAACGAAACGATCGTCTACGTTAATCCGACCGATCGGACTCTTGATGTCGGGGACCGGGGCCTGCTGGAAATCCATCTGCAGGGGATCGTCTCCATTGCAGAGGCGGATTTCGCCGGCCAGCCGGAAGGCACGTTTGTCGCGATCACCTTGGAGCAGCTCGAAGAAGCGCTGACATCGGCGACCGCAACCGAAGCTGTTCTGGATGCGGACAGTACCCACATAATTATCGGGACGAGCGAGAGCACACTCGGAGCCGCTGCAGTCTGGAACACTCTTGCCGATGACGGCCTGAGGTTCGAATTCGGGCAGGCTCGGACCGGCTTAGGGGGAGCGACCAGGTTCAGAACCTTCACTAGCGATTCGGTGAATACAACGGATGAGAACGATGATGGGTCCGCCCCGTCGGCTCATGTATCACCGATCGTGCTTGCTCATAGCGCGACGGTGACGGCAGTTGAAAATCTCACATCGAAGAATGAGCCGATCAACGGGGGCTCTAGCACCGAAGCGGGCGGTAGTTCACAGCACGCTTCGGAGCCAGGGTCTGCAAAGGCGGCAGCGGAGTTGTCTGAAGCTGGCATCATACGGGGAAATGGCGTCGGCAATGACAACGAACATCATCCCCCCGCTTCGGACGCTTCGCGAGGGTCAGCGAAGACGGCAGAAGCCGATGGTGTGGAGCACGGCAATTCGGGGCAGTCAGCCTCTGCAAAGCCACCGGAAGCAGCCGACCCTGGTGAGCCAGGCCTTGGTAGCCCGGGCCGCGGTAACTCCCAGCACGCTTCGAAGCCACCGGAGTTGACTGAAGCTGGCTTCATACGGGGAAATGGCGTCGGCAATGACAACGAGC